>JBBRXD010000066.1:0-9874 GCA_038248775.1 Lysobacterales bacterium
CACCGGCGACTATGTCGATGCGTTGTATGGTGGTGACAAGGCTTCCGACAGCGTGGTCTTGACGCTCTCTTTCGGCGGCTGATCGCGTCCCACATGGGCTGGAAAAAAGGGCGCCTTGGCGCCCTTTTTTTTCGGCCATCTTCCCGCGTTCAGCTCCAGCTGCAAACCACCTTGCCGCAATTGCCAGCCTCCATAAGGTCGAAGCCCTTCTGGAAATCATCAATGTGCACCTGGTGGGTGAGCACCTTTTGCAGGGGGAATCCGGTCAGCACCATCTGCGTCATCTTGTACCAGGTCTCGTACATCCGCCGCCCGTAGATACCCTGCAGGGTCAGGCCCTTGAAGATTACCTTGTCCCAGTCGATGCCTGCGCCACGTGGCAGGATACCGAGCAAGGCGACCTTGCCGCCGTGATACATGCAGTCGAGCATGTCGTTGAACGCCACCTGGTTGCCGCTCATTTCCAAACCCACGTCGAAGCCCTCGATATGCAGGTCCTTCACCACTTCGCGCAGGGACTGCTTTGACACATTCACCACCCGGGTAGCGCCCATGTCAGCGGCAAGCTTGAGCCGGTAATCGTTGACGTCGGTAACCACCACGTTGCGCGCACCGACGTGCTTGCAGATGCCCGCCGCGATGATGCCGATTGGGCCAGCTCCGGTGATCAGCACGTCCTCGCCTATCACGTCGAATTCCAGTGCGCAGTGCGCGGCATTGCCGTAGGGGTCGAAGAACGCTGCGAGTTCGGAGGGAATCTGGTCCGGGATTGGCCACAGGTTAGATGCCGGCATCGCGATGTATTCGGCGAACGCGCCGGCGCGATTGACGCCAATGCCCACAGTATTGGGGCACAGGTGCTGGCGGCCAGCGCGGCAATTGCGGCAATGACCACAAACGATGTGGCCCTCGGCCGAGACGCGGTCACCGATCTTGTAGCCAGTGACGCCGCCACCCAGTTCGACGATGCGGCCGACGAATTCATGGCCGATGACCAGGCCCGGTTTGATCGTGCGCTGGCTCCACTCGTCCCATTTGTAGATATGCAGGTCGGTGCCGCAGATCGCGGTTTTTTCCAGCTTGATCAGGACCTCGTTGGGTCCGGGCGTTGGTACCGGCACCTGTTCCATCCAGATGCCTTTTTCGGCGTGGCGCTTGACCAGCGCCTTCATCATTGTCGCTGCCATGGCTGATTTCCGTTTCGCGCCGGCTGGCGGCTTCAAAGCATTATACCCGCCGGCCAAATTGGCTCAGGGAGCAGCCTTCAGGTTGTCGAGCATCGGCGACTGCGGACGCTGGATCACCAGGAATGCATGGTCGGCAGAAGCATGGCAGTCCGTACATGCCTTTGACACGGCGTCGTAGGCCTTGTCGAAGGCGGGACCATCCTGCGTGTCGATGGCAGCCTGCATCTGCTTCAGGGCTGGATCCATGAAGGTGGGCAACACATCAGCCAGCCGGTTGGGCTGCAAGGCGGCATGGTCGCCATTGAGCTCGACCACGCCTTTGAGCGATTCGCGCAGCTCGGCCAGTTCAAATTGCGTCAGCAGCCAGTTGCGGGCGGCGCCCGGCTGCCAGAGCCTTGCGTGGCGAATCTGAAGTTCAAGCATTTGCTGCCCGAGTTCGGGGGCTGCCGTAGCGGCGGCCGCACTCGCGGCAGCCGGCGCGGCCTTCAGGCTGGCTACCTGGGCCTTGAGTTCGGCGATTTCCGCGCTTTGGTTGGTGTTGTTGCAGGCGGCGAGAAGTACAAGCGGCAACAAGACGAGCTGGCGCATCGGGTAGCGTCCACGGATGAGAATGGTTCTCACCCTAGCATGGCCCTCGGCAGCCGTCAGCGGGTCCGCTGGCAGGAAACGTTGGCTACCCTTTGCTGCCCGTCGAATTCGAGCCGGAGTTCCGGCACCCCGGGCGGGTAGCTCGCTTCGGGTTTGGGCCCGAAGAAGTAGGACCACGCAGCGGAACTGCCCGCTTGCTGCACAGCGCCCGTGAGGTCGGGTGGGCCGAGGGAATTGACGATGCGCTGCTTGTTTGCTCCGAGCAGCGCCCTGGTGTCGCGCGGACAGACGAAGGTGGTGCGCGCCGAGGGCGACTGGTTTCGCGCGTAGCGCAGTTCCACCGACAGCGAGCCAAGCAGGCTGGCGCAGTTGTCGATTGGTTCCTGGGCCGCCACGACGAAAGCCAGGATCAGGCCGACGGCCGTCGCAGTGGAGCGAATGATTGAATGCCTGGTCATCCGCGCGCCGCCTCTTCCATCATCCGCTTTGCCTGGTCGTGGCCGAGGTAAGAATGGATGATGGCACGCACAATGTAGAGCAATGGAATCAACGCTGTCGCTGCGCCCATCTTGTACAGATAGTTCAGCGATCCGACCGCGAGGAACAGGTTGGTGGGCCACTGCTGCGGCCCCAGCACGAAAGCGATGTACAGCACCACGAAACTGTCGATGAATTGCGAGATCGCCGTCGAGCCCGTGGCGCGCACCCACACGAACCGAGGCCCGGTTGCCTTGCGGATCCGATGGAACACCGACACGTCGATCAGCTGGCCGATCAGGAAGGCGACCAGCGAACCACCGATCGTCCATAAGCCCTGGCCGAAGATCGCAGCGAAGGCAGCCTGCAAGTCCGGCACGCCCTGGCCCTGCGCGGCGCCTACCCACCAGCCTGCGGGCGCCAGGTGGATCGCTGCGAAGGCGAATATGAAGCCATACACGATCAGGCCGACGGCAAGCCAGCTGATGAAGCGCACGCCACGCCTTCCGTAGTATTCATTGACCGTGTCGGTCATGATGAAGACGATCGGCCAGAGCAGCGTGCCGGCAGTGAAGTTGAGCGAGCCCGTCTGGCCGAAAAAATTCCATTCGAAGGGCCGCAGGCCAAGCGTGTCCTCAAGCGCGAATATCTTCACGCCGATGAATTCCGCCAGCACCGCATTCACCACGAAGAACGCTGCCAGCACGACGAACAGTTTTTGTCCGCGCAGGTCTCCGATCACGGTTTGGGTGCTCGCTGGAAGGGAATCTTGTCGGGGCTGACCGCGCCGCCGGAGATGATGAAGGCCATGGCCTGGTCCACAGTCCAATCGGTGGGTGTCAGCCGCTCGACCGGCACGACTTCCAGGTAGCCCGAGGTCGGATTTGGCGTGGTTGGCACGTAGACTGCCGCCAGTTCCGCGCCGGTGAGTTCGTCGTGCAGGATGCGGGTGACGAAGCCGACCGACTTCATTTCATTGTGCGGGAAATCGATGAACACCACGCGCTGTGTACCGTCGGGTTTGGTCTGCAACAGATCCAGCAATTGCCGCGCGCTGCCATAGATGGTCTTCGCCAGGGGAATCCGTGCGATAAGCAATTCAAGCCAGGCGATGATTTTCTGTCCGACCACGCGCCGGGCCAGCAAGCCGACCAGCATGATGAACAACACGGTCGCCGCAAGTGCGATGGCGGTCTGCACCCACGCGTCGGCCAGCCAGCCGAACATCGCCGGGTCGCTGGCCGCGATGGAACTCGTTATCGGGCCGACGATAGGCGTGCTCAATCCCGACAGCAAGCCGAATACGAACTTGAACACGATCCACACCAGCCAGATCGGAAGCAGCGTGAGCAGTCCGGTAAGGAAGTATTTCTGCAGCTTGCCCATCAGTTGGGTCCGACTTCGCGGACCAGCCGGAAGCCGACGTCGTCGAATCCTACCGACGCATCAAAGCCGCTGCTGCGCGTGGGTTCGGCCCTTCCTGCGCTGTCGCGCCAGCCCAGGCCACTGACCAGGTGCTGGCGACAACCGCCGGCACAGTCGCTCAACCATTCGCGCGCATTGCCGCGCACACCGACGATTCCAAGCGGACTGGCGGGTCCGGATCCAGCGGGCACCGTGCCATCCTGGCCGCAATTCACGCGACCATCCTGGCAGGCATTGCCACTGCCCTTGTAGTTGGCGATCTGTCGCCATTCCGAAGCAGATGGCAGGCGAAAGGTTTCGCCGGTGCGCGCGCTCAGCCATTGGGCGTAGGCATGGGCGTCCTCGTAGCTGACGCATACTGCCGGATGGCTGTCAGTCTGGTTGAATCCGGGCGCGGACCAGGATCGCTTTTTTATCGTGATTGGCGCAAGCCGGTTCCTGCATCGCGCCGTTGGACGGCGAGTGGCATTGACGAACGCCGCGTAGTCACCCTTCGACACTTCTTCGCGCATGAAGGCGATGCCAGGATTGCCGCCACTTCCAGGCTGCACCAATACCGTTGTGGGGCCATTGCTGCGCAGGACCTTGCCTGGCCGGACTTCGACGATGGTGCGCGACCACGCCGGTTCAAGCGATTTGGCGGGGACTTCCAGCGTGCGAGCCAGGGCCTTGGTCGCTTCGAAGCCGGGTCGGTCCGACGACTGGGCGGTTTTGTCGAGACGGGTGATCAGGGGTGGAGCCAAGGCATCACGGAATTTCTTCCACGCATCGGATTTGAGTCGGCCGCTCTCGCGGGCGAATTCGCTGCTGCGTTTGTAACCTGTGCGCGCGGTCTCGTAGCGGCCTGAAGCGAGCGCGGAAACGACATTCTTCCCCATCGCCGCAATCACTTCGTCGCCAAGGCGGACCAGATCTTCGGCGGGCGCGCCGACGCGTCGCGCGACAGCAAGTGTTTCAATGGCATTGTCGCCGGCGGGCGTGCTCAGGCGATTGGCCTTGATCTGCCGTGGCACGGCATGAAGTTCGCGCGCGCCGGGCATCGTCGGGTCGAAGGCCAGTTCGATTGAAGTGACGCTGGCCTCGACGGCGCCAAACGGAGCTGCGGGTTCTGCGGGTGGCAATTGTTCGGCGACTGCTTCGCGCGCTTCAGGCGCAGGTTCGGGAATGGGTGCCGGCGGCGCGTCCTGGGCGGGATTGCTGGCGGCCGGGGCTTCGGCGGACGTAGCCGCCGGATAAACTGCCGGTGCCACGGTGGTGGTTGCTACTTCGGCGCCAGTGAAGAAATCATTGCTCGCCGCCTCAGGTGCGGTCGGCGTGCGCAGCAACAACATGGTCATCACCAGCATAGTGGCGGCCGCCAATGCGAACAGGGCCGGGCGCAACCAAGGTCGTTGCAGCAGTGGCACCATGGGTTCCAGCGGCGCAACATCGGGGGCGGCGGCAAGCACGGAGCGTTCGCGTACCGCCACCTGGTTCAACGCGCTTAGCATCTGCTGCGCATTGCGGAACCGGTTCTCGGGGGACTTTGCCATCGCCCGGTCGATGAAACTCTGCCAGTGCTTGCGCTCGGCTGGCAGGCGCGGAATAGGATCCTGCGCATGCATCAGGGCCAGGCCCAGCGGATCGGATGACAGATAGGGCAATCGGCCGCTCAGGAGTTCGTAGGCGAGCACGCCAACGCTGTAAAGGTCCGCCCGGCCATCCACGACTTCGCCACGCGCCTGCTCGGGCGCCATGTAGCTGAACTTGCCCTTCACCTCGCTGCCCTGCGTGTGGTGCAGGCGATCGGTGGCGCTGGCGATGCCGAAGTCGGTCAGCAGGGGCCGGTCGGCGTTGTCGAACAGGACATTCTCAGCCTTTACGTCGCGATGGACGATACCGCGCGTATGGGCGTACTCGAGTGCCGACAGCAGCGCGCGCAGCACTTCGATGATGCGCGGCTCGTCATTGCTGAAGTCACGTTGGCCCAGGTGGCCGCGGGCGAGGTAGGGCAGCACGTAGTACAGGAGCCCCTGAGGCGTTCGACCCACTTCATGCACGCCGACGATGCAGGGATGCTCGAGCTTCGCGATCGTGTGCGCTTCCTGTTCGAAGCGGGCCTTGCTCTTTTCGTCCTTCAACGCTTCCGGCGACATCACCTTGATGGCCACCTGGCGGTCCAGCGAAATCTGCACGCCGAGGTAAACGAAGGACATGCCGCCCTTGCCGATGCGACGAATAACCCGATAGCCCGGGATGTCCGGCGTATAGCTGGTCAACAGGGTGGACAGTTCTTCCGGGGACAGCTCTTCAGATTGCATGGGAACCGAAGCGCAAGGACAGATCGGTCAGCATAAAGCAGCCGGTGCGCAGCGTGAACAGGCAATTTCAGGGACTGCAACGGCCGTCAGAACAGCAGCGATGCCATCTTCCGTCGATAGTCGCCGACCAGGTCGGCATCCTCGATGACCCGGAACGCGTCGATCAGGGTGCGCTTGGGCAACTGATCCTGGAAGGTCTTATCGCGTCGCAACATTTCCATGAACTGCTCAAGCGCAGGCTCGCTTTCGCCTTCCACCAGCAGCCGGACGCCTAGCAGGTGACGCGCGCGCAGGTCGGCCGGATCCGCTGCGATGGCTGCCAACAGCGGCTCGCGGGGCGGCGCGTCCTTCAGCAATGAGGCAAAACCCAGCCTTGCACGTGCCTTGACTGCGCGTTCGTCCGTGGCCAGGTTGGCCGGCAGCCCATCGAGCAAGGTTTCGGCTTCCGCGACCCCACCGGTCGCCAGCAAGGCCAGGGCAAGGTCGAGCTTGAGTTCGGGTTTGTCGGGTTCGGCGTGCACGGCGGCGCGGACATGGACCAGGGTTTCATGCGGATCCACGACAACCGGGGTCGTTTCGACCTCGGTTGGCGCCGGCTCGGACAGCCGGGGTTCGACGCCGTGATGCTTCAGGAATTCCCGCAGCTGCCCTTCCGGCAGCGCGCCGGGGAAGCCGTCAACGATCTGGCCGTCCTTGAGCAGCATCACCGTGGGGATCGACTTGACTTGAAAATAGCTGGCGAGTTGCTGCTCGGCGTCCACGTCCACCTTGGCCAGCACGAAGCCGCCCGCGAACTCCGCAGCCAGCTTCTCCAGGATCGGCCCCAAGGTCTTGCATGGTCCGCACCAGGCCGCCCAGAAGTCGACCAGTACTGGCACGTCCTTGGATTTGAGGATGACTTCGGGTTCGAAGGTGGCGAGGGTCGCGTCGAATACGTTGGCGTTGGCGTCCATGGCATTTCCTGCAGGGTATGCCTGCCCCAATGGTGCCGCCGGGGCGCGTAATCAAGCCACGGGTACGCTGGTTCAGGAAAATTCGCGGCGCAGGAACTCGGCCAGGCCCAGGCCCGCGACCACGATCCCACCCAGCAAGCCGGCGAGCATCACGAACACGAGGTGCTGGCCTTCGCCCGCCAGGACCTGCAGCGGCATCGACCACGGATACCAATGGCCGAAGCGGTCGGACTGGCCGATCAGGAAGCCGATGACGGTGGCGCTCATGCCCACCGACACCGCCACGGTGAAACTGCGCCAGCGTATGGCGATCCAATTCTGAAGCGCGACCACCAAAAGCGAAGCAACGAACCCGGCGCCGGTCAGCGTCGCCAGCCCGGCCCAGTCCGGGGCGCCGGCCAGCCCGAAGCTGGGCTTCACCCACATCAACACCAGGCCGCCCAGCGGGATCAACAGCGCCAGCAGCGCGAACGAGGCGAACACCATCGCGGCGAGCATGATCAGCTTGGCCAGGTAATGCACCGACCGGGGCACGGGCAGTGCCAGGAGGTGCTTCCACTGGCTTTCGCCATGTTCCAGCCCGGCCAGCAGCGCCGATTGCAGGGTGATGAACAAGGGCAGCATCAGGAACAGCCACAACACCAGGATGCTCTGCGAAAACGCGAACCACGCTTTGGCCGGGTCACCGCCCGTGCGAAATCCCAATTTGCTGAAACTCACCTGCAGGACATAAAGCGCAACAACCGTGGCGGGCGCTATCAGGCACATCCATAGCGCCAGCGTGCCGCGCATTTTCAGCCTCTCGGCGTCCAATGCTCGAAGCAGGGCGCTCATGCCGCGCTCTCCATCGAGCGGTCAACGGTCAGGTCGAAGAACAGCGACTCCAGCGAAGCATGCTCGAGCGCGATGTGGCTGACCTCCAGGCCGTGGCCGACCAGGAAGCGGTTAACCTGCGCCGGCGACTTGCTGTCCAGGCTCAGCACCAGCGTACCGTCGTCGAGCCAGCCGACATTTTCGGCAACGCCGGCCAACAGCGCGCGAGCGCGCAATGGTTCGTCGCAGCGCAGCAGCAAGCGCGGTTTCACTCGCCCTCGCAGTTCTTCCAGACGTCCTTCGAAGCTCAGTTGCCCGGCTTGCAGCACGCCCACGTGGGTGGCGACCAACTCGACTTCACTGAGAAGGTGGCTGGAAACGAAGATGGTGATCCCCTCGTCGGCCAGTGATCGAAGCAGTTGGCGCAGGTCCTGGATGCCGGCTGGATCCAGGCCGTTGCCTGGCTCGTCGAGGATCAGCAGGCGGGGCTCGCCAATCAGGGCCAGGGCGATCGCCAGGCGTTGCCTCATGCCCAGCGAATAGTCCCGGACCCGGCGCCCGGCGGACTCGACCAGGCCGACTCGTTCCAGCACTGCGTTGATTCGAGTTCGGGGCAGGTCCAGCAGGCGGCGCGTGACTTCGAGGTTTTCCCTGCCGGTCAGGTGCCCATAGAGGGAGGGTGATTCAACCAGGGCGCCAACCAGTCCGAGCGTCTGCCGGGTGCTCCGGTCCAGCCGGCGGCCGAACAGTTCGATGCTGCCCGACTGTGGGCGCAGCAGGTCGAGCAAGAGCCGGATGGTAGTGGTCTTGCCCGCGCCATTCGGGCCAAGGAATCCGTAGATCGAGCCGGCAGGCACGTTGAGGTCAAGCTCCCGAACCCCGAACCCGCCGGGAAACTGGCGAGTCAGGCCACGGGTCAGGATGGCCGGGGCAGTGGTATTGGGTGGCAAGGTAGGCATGGACCGAATCTTGGGCGCTCGCGGCGCTGCCGCCATGTGCCAATCGTTCACCTGTCGAGTGGGTAGCTCGCGTTCCCCTCGGACTGTTGCCCCGGCGCGGGTTTTTGCCAGCCTGCCTGCTGCGTTACCCTAGCCGTCTTGTTTTCAACCTTCCGGCAACAACCCCATGCAAGAAATTCCCGAGCCCGGCGCCTATGCCCCGAAGGCCGTTGAAGCTGCCGCGCAAGCGCATTGGCAAGCCACTGGCGCCTTCCTGGCAGTGGAAGATCCGAACCGGCCCAAGTATTACTGCCTGTCGATGTTGCCGTATCCGTCCGGTGCCTTGCACATGGGCCACGTCCGCAATTACACGATTGGCGACGTGATCAGCCGCTATCGGCGCATGTGCGGCTTCAATGTATTGCAGCCGATGGGTTGGGATGCGTTCGGGCTGCCGGCGGAAAACGCCGCGATCAAGAACCAGACCGCGCCAGCAAAGTGGACTTACGCCAACATCGAGCACATGCGTGGGCAGTTGCAGGCGCTCGGTTACGCGATCGATTGGAGCCGTGAGTTCGCGACCTGCCGTCCGGACTATTACCGCTGGGAACAGCTGATGTTCACCCGCCTGTTCCGGCAGGGCATTGTCTATCGCAAGAACAGCGTCGTGAACTGGGATCCGGTTGACCAGACGGTGCTGGCCAACGAACAGGTGGTGGACGGACGTGGCTGGCGCAGCGGCGCGATCGTTGAAAAGCGCGAGATACCGCAGTGGTTCCTGAAGATCACCGATTACGCGCAGGAATTGCTCGACGGCCTGGACACGCTGGAAGGCTGGCCCGATGCGGTGAAAACGATGCAGCGCAACTGGATCGGTCGCAGCGAAGGCCTGGAGATCGATTTCGCCGTGCCCGGGCAGGACGCGGCGCTGCGCGTGTTCACCACGCGGCCCGATACCCTGATGGGCGTGACCTATGTTGCCGTGGCGGCGGAACACCCGCTGGCAACGCAGGCGGCCGCCGGTAATCGGGCATTGTCGTAATTCATCGAAGCATGCCGGCACGGTGGCGTGTCCGAAGCCGAACTGGAAACCCAGGAAAAGAAAGGCCACGACACCGGACTCAAGGTCATCCATCCCGTCAGCGGCGAACTGGTGCCGGTATGGGTCGCGAATTTCGTGTTGATGGGTTATG
>JBBRXD010000067.1:0-9822 GCA_038248775.1 Lysobacterales bacterium
CGCGAGTCGGCTCGGCAACGATGCCCTTCGGGAAACCCACGGAAATGGTCAGGCCCTCGCCCGGTGCCAGCGCACGCGTGCTGCGAAACATGACTTCGCCTGGTGCCGGGGATGCCGACTGGAAATCCTGGCCCTTCTCGCCCAACTGTCCCGTATAGGCATCGAGCGCCAGCGATGCCGACGGCACGGCTGCGGGCAGGTGCACGCGCGCCTGCGCGAGGTCGATCGGAAATGCCCAGCCCAGGCCGGTGACATTCCAGTACAACTCGTCGTGGTCGGCAAAGAATCCCAACTGCCGCGTGGTGCGGTAGCGCAGGGTGAACGTGAATTCACCGGGCGTCGGCAGGAAGTCGTCATTGCCGGTGTTGATGCGCACGCCGTTGGCTAATTTTTCCGTGAAATGCGGCTCCGGCTTTCCATCGCGCTCCACGCCCAGCAATTGGAAGTCCACCACCACGCGATTGCCGAAGCGGTCCTTGTAGCGCGTGGGGAAATCACGATAGATGCCGCGCCGGATGTTGCTGCCCTCGGCCCGCACGCGAATCGTCTCGACCACATCCAGGCTACCGTCGGCACGAACGGTCAGGTCGCTGTCGTAGGACAGGATGCGCTCGTCCGCAGCCACGGGGACCAGTACGGCCAGCCATCCAGCGAGTGCCAGCAGCAGTGCAGGTAAGCGATTCACGGGTTCAACTCCAGCCGTGGTGCCTGCGCAGTTTCTTCACCGGCCTCGAAGAACTCCGCCTCCTTGAAGCCAAACGATCGTGCCACCAACACATCCGGAAATTTCTGCACGCCATCGTTGAGCCCACGCACCGCGCCGTTGTAGAAGCGGCGGGCGTATTGCAAGTGGTCTTCTACATCCACCAGGTCGCGCTGCAGGCGCAGGAAGTTTTCGCTGGCCTTGAGTTCGGGATAGGCCTCGTTGAGCACCAGCAGGCGGCCCACTTCGTGTTCAAGCGCAGCCTCCACCGTTGCCAGTCGTGCCGGCGAGCGCGCCGACATCGCTTCAGTGCGCAGCGCGGTCACTCGTTCGAACAGGGATTTTTCGTGCCCGGCATAGGCCTTCACTGCTTCAACCAGCATCGGCACCAGGTCGTGCCGGCGCAGCAGTTGCACGTCAATGTCGCTCCAGCCGGCGCGGACCTGGTTGCGCAGGCGCACCAGGCGATTGAAGGCGAACACGCCCCAGACCAGCAATGCTACTGCAATCAAACCCAATGCGAGGCTCATGCGTGATCCTGTGCCGACGGTTCCGGTGCCTAGTATCCACGCAAGCAGGCGGCACTGGAAATCGCTTAAGGTGGTGCCAGCCTGAACCGGAGCTACAGCCCATGAATCGCCTGCTCGCACTCAGTCTCGCCGTCTGCGCAGCCGGTTCACTGGTTGGAGGCGTCCAGGCCAAGACCTCGCCCGCTGCCGTGGAAGCAGCCATCGTCGCGCAGGTGAAAAAGGACCACGGGCGTGCGCTGTCCCTGCTTGGCGAAACGGTGGACATCAACAGCGGCACGATGAACGTGGCTGGTGTTCGCGCGGTTGGTGCGGTCTTCGATCGCGAATTGAAAGAGCTCGGCTTCAAGACGCAATGGATCGATGGCAAGGCCTTCAACCGCGCCGGCCACCTGGTCGCCAGCCGCGGCAGTCGCGGCCCGAAAGTAGTGTTGATCGGCCACCTGGATACCGTCTTCGCAAAGGACAGCCCATTCCAGAAGATGCAGGTGCAAGGCAATGCCGTGAAGGGCCCGGGCACGACCGACATGAAGGGCGGCGACGTCATCATCGTGCACGCCTTGCGCGCGTTGCAGGCCAGCGGCCAACTGGACCGGATAAGCGTGCGCGTGGTGATGATGGGCGACGAGGAGAATCGCGGCGAGCCGATGGCGCTGGCCAACCAGGCCTTGATCGAGGCCGGCGACTGGGCCGATATCGCCATCGGCTTCGAGGACGGCGACGGCGACTCCAAGACCGCGGCCATCTAGCGTCGCGGCGCCAGCGACTGGACCCTGGAGGTTACGGGCAAGCCCGCGCACTCCTCGCAGATATTCCAGCCTGGCGTGGGCGTCGGCGCGATCTTTGAAGCGGCGCGCATCCTTGATGGCTTTCGAAGCGCGCTTTCGGCGGTTCCCAACCTCAGCTTCAACCCCGGCGTGATTGTCGGTGGCACCGACATCGCGCTGGACATCGACAGTTCGCGCGGCACGGCGTTCGGCAAGGGCAATGTGATTGCGCAGACGGTGCGCGTCAGCGGCGACCTGCGCTCGATCTCGCCGGAGCAACTCGCCAGCGCTCGCGACGCGATGACCAGGATCGTGGCCGCGCACCTGCCCGGCGCGAGCGCCACCATCAACTTCACCGATGGCTATCCGCCGATGGCGCCGACGCCTGGCAACGCCAGCCTGCTGGCAATTTATGACGCGGCCAGCCAGGACCATGGCTTTGGCAAGGTCGTGGCCATCAATCCGCGCAAGGCCGGCGCTGCCGACATCTCCTTCGTCGCCGACAAAGTAAGTATGGCCATCGATGGCGTGGGACTGATGGGCACGGGTGGCCATACGGTGGATGAAAGCGCCGACCTCGCCACGCTCGACTCGCAGACGATCCGCGCCGCAGTCACGCTGTATCGCCTGATCGACTCGCGCGCTAGACGATGATCTCCAGCCCATCGTAGGCGGCCACGATTTCAAGGCGCTCGCCCGTGCGCGTGATCTCCTCGAGTCGTTGTGCTTCATGGAATAGACGATCGATCGCCGCATCGTCGTTTACCGGTTCGTGGTGGAACAGGACCAGGCGCTTGGCGGCCGCCTGCTGGCACAGCTCAACGCCCACCACATTGCTCGAATGTCCCCAGTCTTCGCGGATGGAGACGCTGTCGGCCAGCGAATACATGGCATCGAAGATCACCAGGTCGGCATCGCGGAACAATTCCACGAAACCGCGCACGTCCTCGGCCTGTTCGGGCTTGTGCTCTGCATCGGTGGAATATACGACCGCCCGGCCGTCGCGTTCGAAGCGGTAACCGTAGGAATCACCGCCGTGCAATTGCAGGCGGGCCATCACCTGGTAGCCGGCGATCTCATAGCTTCGTTCCGGCTGTAGCACGATGAATTCGATATTCGCGCCCAGCTTCGAAAAATCGACCGGGAAGCTCGGCTCGCCCTGTTGCCGGCGGAAGGCATGTTCCAACTGTTCGTGGCAACCATAGATGCGGATGCGCTGGCCGGGCACGTAGGCGGGCACGAAGAAGGGAAAGCCCATGATGTGGTCCCAGTGCAGGTGGGACATGAAGATATGGAACTCACCCGCTTGACCGGCGAGGCGGCGCAACGCGTCATGCCCGGCAAGGCGTGCGCCCGAGCCCATGTCCAGCAACACGATGTCATTGCCGCGCGCGCTCAATTCAACGCAGGACGAGTTGCCGCCATAAGTACCGCCGACGTGGAACGGCAGGTCATCGACGAAGCTTCGCGCCTTCTCGAGCGTGTCGAGGTTCAGGCCAGCACCCGCGACCAGTGCCGATGCCAGTTTTCCGCGCAGTTGTTGCAGCCCCAAGGGCGCGGGCAAGGACCCGCGCGTACCCCAGAACCGGACGCTGATGGTGTCGCTGGCGCTTTCCGGGTCCAGCCCCCCTGGCGCGGGTTGCGAGCTGGCATGCGCCTGGCCGGTCAGTGCTTGTTCCAGCGTCGGGTGGCAGGCGAAAAGCGTATCGAAGCGGCTGATCTGGAAGATTTCCGCGACCAGTGGCTGCATGCCGGCGATGGCCAACGCCACGCCTGACGCGCGGGCCTGTTTCGAGGCAATCATCAGCACGCGAAGGCCTGCGCTGGAAATATATTCCACGCCCGAAAAATCCAGCACCAGCCTTGGCTCGGCGCCAAGCAGCCGCGACTGCAGCGCGTCGCGGAAGGCATCGGCGTTGACGATGTCCAGGCGCCCGGACACCGCCAGTACCAGGGTCGATCCCTGTCGTGATTCAAGCAACTGCATGCCGATCCCTTGCAAACGATTCCGTCGTTCGGAGCTTAACCAAAAAAACCGGCGCCACAAGGGCGCCGGCCGGATGCCAAGGTGAAACTGGCGTACTCTTATTTCAGGATCTTCGCCGCACATGCCATCATCTTGCCACCTTGCTTGCCGGTGACCAGGCCGCTGGCAACCAGCTTGTCCTTGTAGATTTCCATGCAGCTCTGGTACGCGGCCTTGTCAATGGACGAGGCGGCGCAAACGTTGCTGGTGGCCTGCACGTTGGCGCCGATGATGATGCCCGCGTCATCCACGGCATCAATGGTGGTGTCGCAATCGTTGATCGTCGCGTTGCCGGGGTTCAACGTCCAACCCGTATCCTTGAGCAGGTTCGGCGTGATGTCGAGGTTCAGCGCCCCAAGCAGTGTGGAGTTGATCGCTGGTTCCATCAGCAGGTTTGGCAGCGCGATGGAGTCGTAGTGTGAACCCGACGAGCCACCCTGCACCGGACTGGGCATGAACAGTCGCGGACGGCCGGCATTGTCGGCACCTTGCAACTTGGTCGGATCAACCACGAAGCCCACCTGTATCGGCAAGTTGGCGCTGAACGCCACGCCGTTGGCATAGGTCACGACGATCGTCGGGATGACGATGCTGGCATCAACGCCGGAAAAATTCGGCGGCGGGTTCTGCCCGGCGTTGGCGGCGTTGTTGGCAATCATCACGCCGGTGGCGCCCGCATCCTGGGCGTTCTTGGTCTTGGTGGCGATGGCGCAGGTGCCGCGGTCGAGCAGGGCAATGTTGCCGGCGATCGCGCCGGCGTTGGTCAGGGACGTACAGCCGTCGGTGGTCGCGGGACCCGCATCCAAGCCAAGTACCACGGTCCCGCCGAAATTGGCTGGCGTGGGTGCCGGGCCGAACTGGACGATGCCATTGGCATAGTCCCCGGCAACCGCGCCCGGAGCGGTGACACGGAACGTGCTGCGCGGGCCGAGGACCAGGCCAGCGCCGGCGGTGGCGCTGGCGCCGTCGAACACCACGTTGCCGTAGTTCAGTGCCGATGCCTGGCGCTCGGCGATTGTCATCTGGGTCCAGCGCTTGCCGGTCGTATTGTCGTAGGTGAAGGTGGAATAGATATCCGGCACGCCACTGAAAAATGTGCCCGCCGCTTCATTCTCGAAATTCTGGAAGCCCAGGCCATGCCCGAATTCGTGCATCACCACATCCAGGAAGTTGACTTGCCCGGCGGGGGTCTGGCCATCGAGGCCGTAATAGAAAGTGAAGGTCGATGAGAACTGGGAAAAGATATCGATATCTTCGACCAGGTCCTCTCCGGCGATGGCGTCTGCCAACGCCGAGCTGTACCAGGTGCCTGCCACCGGCGCATTGGGGAAGTTCTGGAAGACATAGGTCGCGCCGGCCGAGCCGAGCACATTGGTCGCCAGCGGGTTGAACTGCGCGCCGACATATACGGGCACGTTGCTCTGCAACACGCCGCCCCACAGGTCAGCGGCAAACTTAGCGACGATCCGGCGTTGTTCACCGATCGAGGTGCCGGGATTGCCGCCCACTGGCGCAGCAGGCGTGGCGTCATAATAGCCTTCACCCGGATCATCGAGAATGACGGGAACCACGTCCGCCGCCAGGACATTGCCGGCGTACAGGGCGAGTGCGAGTGCGGTAGTGAGCATCAGGCGCTTATTCATGGCTCAGGCCCTCGCTGGTCGAGGCCGCTGCAATCGTGCCATCCGCTTCGTGCACCCGCGGATTTCCCTGCGCATCCTTTTCGACGGAAAGTTGGTTCCACAGGTCGCTGGGCACCAGGGCGCCGGTTGCGCCATTGGCCATGCGTGTCACCGTGGCCTCGCCTTCGGCGACGGTGCGTGGTTGCTTGAAGTTACCGCGCTGGACGGCCAGCTTCGCAGCCTTGGCCTCGATTTGCTTCTCGGTCGGTTTCGCAGCTTGCGCGGTGGGCGCGGCGCTGGCGATGGCCAGTCCGGCAATCGCGCAGAACAAGTGGGATTTGTTGATCATCTTTGATTCCTTACATGGGGAGTGCAACAGGTGTCGCCAAGCAGGTAGCGACGTGGGGGGTGGAGATGAGGCGCGCGTGGAAGTCGCCGGCCCCGAGTTTATACGCGACGCGCATTGCGCTTCAAGGGTGCGCTGCAGCAAACTTTTGTGCTCGTAAGGGTCGCGTGACCGTTGAGTGAAATGCCGTGCGGCTTATTCCCGCCAGGGGTTGCGCAGCGACTTGATCCGGTCGGCGGGCATGCCTGACCCGACTCGGGCAACTGCCGGATCGACCGGCCGACCCGGCCAAGTTACGCGTTTGCCTTAAGCTTCAGATACCCTAGCGATATCAGGAGTCCGACCAGGAAGCCGCTTGGCCCCCGACCCGAACAATCCGCTGCTAGGCCAGGTCGCCCGTCTGGACACCCAGACCGCGATTGAGCACCTGGATAAGCAGGAGCCCGCCGCCGCGGCGAGGGTGCTGTCGGCTTTGCCGCCGGCGCGCGCGAACCGGATTTTTTCGGCGATGTCGGAAGAAAGCCGCGAACGCATCCTCGAGGCCGCGCCCGCGGGCACGGACTGGACAGAGTCGCTGCGCTACACCGAAGGCACCGTCGGCCGTTTGCTTGAAGACCCGCCCGCGGTTTTTCGTAGCGGCACCAGCGTAGCCACTGCCATCGATGTGCTGCGCGAGACCATCAGGCAGCGCATGGTCACCTATCTGTTCGTGGTGGACCCGGAGAATCGGTTGATCGGCGTCGCGGCCTTCCGTGAATTGCTCTACGCCGAACGCAGCCAGACGCTCGACCAGGTGATGTTGCGCTCGCCATTTTTCCTGTTGCCCGACATGACGCTGGTACAGGCCATGCGTGAGGTGGTTACCCGCCATTATCCCGTCTATCCGGTTTGCGAAGCCGACGGCACACTGGTTGGCCAGGTGCGCGGGCAGACGCTATTTGAACAGCAGGCTTTCGAAATTTCGGCGCAGGCCGGCGCCATGGTCGGTGTCGAAAAGGAAGAGCGGCTCGCAACGCCGCTGATGCGCAGCTTCAAGTTCCGCCATCCTTGGTTGCAGATCAACCTGCTGACGGTGTTCATCAGCGCCGCGGTGGTTGGCATGTTCCAGGACGCCATCGACAAGATCGTGGTTTTGGCGATGTTCCTGCCGGTACTGGGCGGGCAGAGCGGCAACCTCGGCTGCCAGTCGCTGGCAGTGGTATTGCGCGGCATTACCTTGGGTGAATTGCGCGGCATGAAAGTGGCGCAGTTGGTTGGCAAGGAGACCCTGCTCGGCCTGATGCACGGCATCGTGACGGGCGCGCTCGCCGGCGTGGCGATGTACATCGTGGCCGGACGCCATCCTGAAAATGGTTCCCCGATCTATCTGGCCTTCATCACCATGATGGCCATGGCGGTGAGTTGTGGGGTCGCGGGCCTTTCCGGCTCGACCATTCCACTGATCCTGCGCAAGCTGGGCGCCGACCCTGCCACCGCGTCCAGTATTTTCCTGACCACCATCACCGATGTGGTCAGCATGGGCACGTTCCTGGCCCTGGTGACCTGGCTTATCCTCTGAATTGTTGCACTGCAACGTGCACCTTGGCCACTACACGGCCACGATGGCGACGCTTCCAATTGGGGGGAGGGCAGGAGGGCCCGCAGCTGCTAAAGCGCTGCGGGCTTTTCTTTTTCTGATCCGGGCGTGCCGTCGGGCTATGCCAGAATCGGGCCATGTCCCCAGCAACCGCTGAATCGCTCGAATCGATAGTGCAGCGCTCACTAGCGCGCCTGCATCGCGTGCAGCCAGCGCTGGGCTATGACCCCGCCAAAATCGAGCGACTGTCGCGGCTGGCGCTCGCCAGCGATTTCGCGATCGACACGCTGGTCTCGCAACCACGACTGTTGGCGACACTCGACGGGCCGGCGCAACCACCCCCGCCATTCGACCCGGAACACGAAGCGCAGTGGCCGGGGCAGCTGCGCCGCTGGCGCGCCGCTGAATCCACGCGACTGGTCTGGCGCGACGTGCACGGCCTCGACGGCGTCGAAGACACGCTCGCCGGCAGCAGCCGCATTGCCGAACAGGCGCTGGACGCCGCCCTGCGGGTGGCCACCGAACAAGTGCGTATTCGCCATGGCGACTTGCGCGACGAGTCGGGCAAGCCGCAATCAATGGTCGTGTTTGGACTGGGAAAACTGGGTGGCGGCGAGCTGAATTTCTCATCCGACGTCGACCTGATCTACAGCTTCGCCGAACACGGCATCAGTGACGGCCCAAGACCGCTGGACGCCGAAAATTATTTCACGCGGGTGGGGCAACGGCTCGCGCAGTTGCTGGGTGAAGTCACTGCCGAAGGATTCTCGCACCGCGTTGATTTGCGCCTGCGCCCGTTTGGCGCCTCGGGTCGATTGGCGTTGAGCTTTTCCGCGATGGAGCAGTACTACCAGCGCGAAGGTCGCGACTGGGAGCGCTACGCGTGGATCAAGGCACGTGCGGTGGCGGGCGACATAGACGCCGGCGAACGCCTGCAGGCCCTGCTGCAGCCCTTTGTCTATCGCCGCTACCTTGACTACACGGCGCTGGATGGCCTGCGCGAGATGAAGGCAATGATCGACGCCGACGTGCAGCGGCGTGAAATGGCGGACAACCTCAAGCTGGGGCCTGGTGGCATTCGCGAGATCGAATTCCTGGTGCAGGCCGTGCAGCTGATTCGCGCCGGTCGTGAACCCGCACTTCGCGAGCGAGGCTTGCTGGCTGCGCTGGCGGCATTGGGCCATGCCGGCCATCTGGACGCGACCACGGTGGATTCGCTGTCTGCCGCCTATCGTTTCCTGCGCCGCGCCGAAAACCGCGTACAGATGCTGGCTGACCAGCAGGTGCATTCGCTTCCTGACACGACGCTGGCGCGTGAGCGCATCGCACGGGGCCTCGGGTTTTCCGACTATGCCGCCTTCCAGTCCGAGCTTGATGCGCATCGCGTGGTGGTGGCGCAGGCATTCGCCGGTCTGTTGCAGGCGCGTCGCCGACGGGTGGAACTTTCAGATATCGCGCGCTACTGGCAAGGTCTTCCGGAAAACGGTGACGCCGATGCGCTCAGCGATGCCGGCTTCACCGATGCCCAATCACACCACGCGCGCCTGCGTGACTTCGCGAGCTCGCCTGCCGTCCGCGCCCTGTCGGCACGCGCACGGCATCGCCTCGACCAGGTGCTGCCAGCGTTGATCGAGGCTTGCGGTAAGAGTAGCGCGCCCGATGCCGCGTTGCCGCGCGGCCTGGCCTTGCTGCAGGCGATCGCGCGTCGCGCCAGCTACCTGGCGCTGCTGGACGAACAACCTGCGGCGCTGGCTCGCCTGGTGGACGTGACCGCGCGAAGTTCGTTGTTGTCCGAGCGTCTTGCCGCGCACCCGCTATTGCTCGACGAACTGCTCGATTCGCGCGCGGCCGGCAGCCTGCCCGATGTCGAATCACTCAGCCTGCAGGTCGCGGAACAGGACGCCGCGCTGGCCATGCTGGATGTCGAGTCGGCACTGGTTGCGCTCAATGAACTCAAGCAAAGTCTTTCCTTTCGCATTGCCCTGGCGACGCTGGCGCAACGGCAGCCGCCGCTGGACAGCGCGCGGCAGTTGGCCGCGCTCGCCGACAGCCTGCTGGCTTCGGTTGAAATGCTGGCGCGACGTGAGCTGGAACCGGTCCATGGCCGCATGCCCGGCGTGGGTTTTGCGGTGATTGCCTATGGCAGCGTGGGCGGCCGCGAACTCGGTTTCGATTCCGACCTCGACCTGGTGTTCCTGCACGATGCGCAGGGCGAGCAGGTTTCCGACGGCCCGCGTCCGCTTGAAGTCCCGCGC
>JBBRXD010000068.1:0-9757 GCA_038248775.1 Lysobacterales bacterium
GACTCGATCCCGATTTCGTCGAGGCGATGGCGTTTGCCTGGCTGGCGCGCGAAACCCTGTGCGGGCGCCCGGGAAACCTGCCCGCCGTTACCGGGGCGCGCGGCCTGCGCGTGCTGGGCTGCATCCACCACGCTGGCAACTGAAACGGCGCGCCACCCATTGCGGTGAGGAGCCGGTCTAATCGGGCTTGAGTTTCTTGTGCTCTTCGATTGCGTAACTGGGCGCATCGTCGGGCAAGGTGGTGAAAGCCGACATGGCTTCATTGAAGGCGCGGGTTTCCGCGTCATCCCAAGCCCCCAGCAGGCGCGCTATGTCGCCGGGCACCGGCGCGGGCTCGGGCTCGCTGAGGCCCAGCGCCTGCTTGATCAGGTGCAGGATGACATCGTTCAGGGGCCAGCCGCGCTGGCGCGCCATCTCCTTGATGCGTTCGGCCACTCGCTCGTCGATGTCGCGTAGCAGGAAATCAGCCATCGCCTCAATCCTAACTGGGAATCCGCCCCTGGGCCAAGAAGGCCGGTCGACGCGGCTGTTCGTTCATGTTCACGCAGCAAGCCGCCTCGGGTTGTCGCCGCCTTCCAGGTCAGTCGTCCGTCGAGCTGGGCGCTTGGGTAAACCCGGCGTCGCCCAGGGATTGTTCGATCAGGCCAGCCCTCAGCATGAACAGGTAAAGCAGGACGCCGGGCAGGGCTACCAAGGTGGTAAGCAGGTAGAACTGCACATAGCCCAGCGACTCGATCAGCGCGCCGGCGGTAGTACCGGTGACCAGGCGGCCGACGATGCTGGCCGCTGCCGACAGCAAGGCGTATTGGGTGGCGGTGTAGGCAAGGTTGCACAGCGCCGACAGATAGGCGACCACCACCACGCCGCCGATGCCGCTGGCGATGTTTTCAAAACCGATCGTGAAGGCGAGCAACCCGTTGGAATGGCCAGCCCCGGCCAGCCAGGCGAAGCTGAGGTTGGACACAGCCATCAGCACCAGCGCAATCAGCACGGATCGCTTCATGCCCAGGCTGGCGTACATGACGCCGCCGATGAAGATACCGATCAGGTAAGCGAAGAAGCCGACGCCGACATCGAAGGTGGCGATTTCTTCGTTGCTGAAACCCAGGTCATTCAACAGTAGCCGCACGGTCAGGTTGGCGAGGGTGTCGCCAATCTTGTGCAGCAGCACGAACAAAAGCACCAGCAAGGCACCCCGGCGGCGCAGGAACTCGAGCAACGGGCCCGACACCGCGACCCAGGCCTGGCGCAGTCCGCGATGCGCTGAAACTGCGACGTGCCGTGCGGGTTCGCCAAGGACCAGGCCGGTGACCATGGCCGGCAAGGCAAATGCGGCGCACAGCAGGTAGGCGGTGGACCAGTTGCCAACAGTCGCCACGTACAAGGCCAGCGAACCCGCAGCGACCGAACCGATGCGCCAACCGTACTGGGACATGCCTGAGCCGACGCCCAGTTGTTCCGGGCGCAGGGTCTCGATCCGGTACGCGTCAATGACAATGTCGAAGGTGGCGCCGGCCGCGCCAACCGCCACGGCTGCCATCGCGACGCGCGCCAAGTCCGCGCTGGGATCAAGCATGCCCAGCCAGGCGACCGCCGCCATCACCAGCGTGCCGGCAAGCAACAACCAGGACACGCGCTGGCCGAGGCGGCCCAGCAAGGGCAGACGCAGGCCGTCAACCAGCGGCGCCCACAGGAACTTGAAGTTGTAGACCAGGAAGGCCAGCGAGAAGGCGGTGACGCTTTTCTTGTCGATGCCGTCCTGGGCCAGGCGCGTGGTCAGCGTGGCGCCGATCATCGCGTAGGGAAATCCTGACGAGATGCCCAGCATCAACGCGGCCAGCGGCTCGCGTTCAACGTACGGCCGCAGGCCGGATGGCAAGCGCTGGCGCCAGGACAGGGCGGTGCTCATGAATACTCCACCATGTAGGGCGCGTGATCGGAAAAGCGGGGCTCGGGATGGATTGTGCAGGACTTCAGGCGTTCGCGCAGGTTCGGGCTGGCCACCTGGTAGTCGATGCGCCAGCCTACGTTCTTGGCGCGGGCTGCGCCGCGCTGGCTCCACCAGGTGTAGTCCTGTCCGTCCGGATTGAGCTGGCGATAGCTGTCGAGCCAGCCATGTTCGGCGAAAAGTCGGGTCAGCCAGTCGCGTTCCTCGGGCAGGTAGCCGGAATTTTTTTCATTGCCGCGGGCGTTGCGGATGTCCTTGGCCGTATGCGCGATGTTCCAGTCGCCGCAAATCACATAGCTGCGGCCCGACTCGCGCCATTGGCTGAAGATCGGTTCGATCCAGTCCATCACCTTGAACTTGAATTGTTGACGCTCTTGCTTCGACGAACCCGAGGGCAGGTACAGCGACACCACGCTGAGCTCGCCAAATCGCGCCTCGATGTAGCGGCCCTCCTCGTCGAACTCGGGCCAGCCCAAGCCCGTCAATACCGAGTCGGGCGCCTGGCGGCTATAAATCGCCACGCCCGAATAGCCTTTCTTGGTGCTGGCATCGCGGAACGCGACCTGGTATCCGGCGGGCCGGAAACAGGCATCGGCAAGCTGGTGTTCCTGCGCCTTGGTTTCCTGGATGCACAGGATGTCGGCGTCCTGGGTGGCGAACCAGTCGAAGAAGCCCTTGCTGGTGGCCGAACGAAGTCCGTTGGCGTTGAAGGTGATTATTTTCACGCAGGACCGATTTGATGGGCAGGCGGCAAGCCTATCCCACCACGATGGCATTGCGGCACAATCGAGGTTCGACCCCGGGCCCGGAATCGACAACCCATGCAGCCTTACCAACAACAGTTCCTCGAGCTCGCCATTGCCCGAAACGTCTTGCGCTTCGGCGAGTTCATGCTCAAGTCCGGACGCGTCAGTCCGTATTTCTTCAACGCCGGCCTGTTTGATTCCGGTGCCGCGCTGGCGCAGCTGGGCCAGTGTTATGCGCAGGCACTGGCCGTGTCCGGCATCCGCTTCGACATGCTGTTCGGCCCCGCCTACAAGGGTATTCCGCTGGCAACCACGCTGGCCGTGGCGCTGGCCACGCAGGGCCGCGACGTACCGGTTGCCTTCAATCGCAAGGAAGCCAAGTCGCACGGCGAGGGCGGCAGCCTGATTGGCGCAAAGCTCAGTGGTCGTGTCCTGATCGTGGATGACGTGATCACCGCGGGCACGGCCATCCGCGAGTCGCTGGAGATCATCCAGGCCGGCGGAGCCCAGGCTTGCGGCGTGGTCATCGCGCTGGACCGGCAGGAACGCGGGCAGGAAGGTGAGCGGTCGGCTGCGCAGGAGGTCGCGGCGCAGTTCGGCCTGCCGGTGATTGCCATCGCCGGGCTGGACGAACTGCTGGAATTGGCCGACGACAGGCCCGACCTGACTGCGCACAAATCGGCACTGATGGCGTATCGTTCGCGCTATGGCAGTCGTTCCGAAACCGGGTGATCCGATGAGTCACAAACCGTTGTTGCTGGCCCTCCTGGCCGCGATGCTGGCGGCCAGCACGGCCTCGGCGCAGGACAAGGGCGCGAAGCTTTATCGCTGGGTCGACAAACAAGGCAAGGTCCACTACGACCAGGCCTTGCCGCCGGAAGCCGTGGACCAGGCGCGTCGCGAGTTCAGCCTCAAGTCCGGAACCTCGGTGGGCAGCGTGGATCGCGCACTGACGCCGGAAGAACGCGCGCAGATCGAGGCCGAGGCCAAGGCTGCCGCCGAGGCAGCGGTCGCTGCCAACGAGCTCAAGCGGCGCGAAGAAATCATGATGGCCAGCTACCTCACCGAACAGGACATGCGCCGCGCCTACGGTGATCGCATCGGCCTGCTGACGATGACCATCGACTCCACTGACATCAGCATCAAGAGCCTGCGCGAAAACCTGGCCACACTGTTGCAGCAGGGATCAGATACCGAACTGGGTAATCGTCGCGTGCTCAAAGACCGGGTCCAGACCCTGCGCGAGCTGCATTCGGAAAAGGTGAAGCAGCAAAACCTGCAAGCTGCCCGGCGCGCCGACCTGGCGGCCCTGAATTCCGAGTTCGCGCGGATGCTGGCCCGCTATCGCGAGTTGCGTAGCGCCGCGACGACGCCGGCTGCGGCTGCCACGCCAGCGCCGACCCCGACACCGACACCGGGCACCTGATCCCGGCATCGGCCGCCGTTCAACGGCGACGCTGGATCCTCAGAACGGAAGCACCATCGTCGGGCTGATCGCAAGGATCTGCTCGCGGAATACGGCCTGCACCCGGAGCAGCGCGTCATTGTCCTTGGCGTCGAAACGCAGCACCAGGCAGGGCGTGGTGTTGGAGGCACGCACCAGTCCCCAGCCGTCGGGCCAGTCGGCGCGCAGGCCATCGATGGTCGCAATGCGTGCACCGTCGAACCTCGCCTTGGCCAGGAACTCCTCGATGAACCGGTACTGCTCGCCTTCGGCCACGTTGACCTTGAGTTCGGGCGTGGAAACTCCCTTGGGCAATTCGGCGAACAGGGTCTCGGCATCATCCGGCGATGCCGCCAGGATTTCCAGCAAGCGCGCAGCCGCATACAGGCCGTCGTCAAAGCCGTACCAACGCTCGCGGAAGAAGAAGTGGCCGCTCATTTCGCCAGCAAGCTCGGCCTCGGTTTCCTTCATCTTCGCCTTGATCAGCGAATGCCCGGTCTTCCACATCAGCGGGCTGCCGCCATGGCGCAGGATGTGCGTGGCCAGGTGCCCGGTGCACTTCACGTCGTAAATGACGCAGGCACCCGGATTGCGCTCGAGCACATCGGTTGCAAACAACATCAGCAGGCGGTCGGGATAGATGATCTCGCCCGACTTCGTAACCACGCCCAGGCGATCGCCGTCGCCGTCCAGGGCCAGTCCGATGTCGGCATTGGTCCGCTGCACGACACGAATCAGGTCCTGCAGGTTGGCCGGGTCGCTCGGATCGGGATGGTGGTGTGGGAAGGTGCCGTCCACGTCACAGTAGAGCGGTTCGACATCGGCGCCGATGGCGGTGAGCAGGTCCGGCGCGATGTGGCCGGCCACGCCGCTGCCGCAGTCGATCACGACCTTGAGCTTGCGTTCGATCTGGATGTCGCCGGAGATGCGGTCGAGGTAGTCCTGCTTGAGGTCGCGGATGCTCAGCAAGCCGAGCGAATCGGCGCGGAACAGGCGGTTTTCGGCGATGCGCACATAAATATTCTGGATGGCATCGCCGGACAGCGTCTCGCCGTCGATGACAATCTTGAAACCATTATAGTCGGGCGGATTGTGGCTGCCGGTTACCGATACACAGCAACCGGTACGCAAATGGAAGCTGCCGAAGTAAGCCATCGGCGTGGGCACCTCGCCGATGTCGATCACTTCGCGGCCGGCCTTGCGCAGGCCTTCGATCAGGGCGCCGGCCATGGCCGGCGACGACAACCGGCCGTCGCGGCCGATCACGATGCTGCGCTGGTTGCGTTCGTGCATCACCGAGCCGATGGCCTGGCCGATCAGCCGCGCGATATTCGCATCCAGCGTCTGCCCGACCACGCCACGGATGTCATAGGCGCGGAAGATGCTGCGGTCCAGGGCAATGCCGGGCTCGGCCGCCGTTTCGGATGTGCTGCGCACTGCCTTGGAGGCCTCGGGCGCGACAATGTGTCCCGCGCTTTGCATCTCGGACAGGGTCATGTCCGCGGGCTTGGCTGCCAGCCCCGGACTGTCGGCCTGCTTGGCGTCGCGGCGCCTTGACCACAGCAACGCGCCAGCGACCAGTCCGCCGAGCAGCAGTGCAATCGAGAATTCGCCCAGGCCGTGCAGGCCGAACAGGCCGGAGTCAACCGGCGGCGCGGCGGCGACCACACGAAATTCGGTCCGCGCGACCGGCACCGCTCCGTCCTCGGCCCGGTTCTTGAGATCTTCAGTGATACCCGATTCGACGATGTTGTAACTGCCCTGGCGCAGCGCCAGGTAACCACCCGACGGCGCAGCGTCTTTGGCCACGGCGAGCACCGGGGCTAGCGACTGGCGCAGGTACACCACGCGCAGGACCTGGCCTTCGAAGATCACTGGCACGGCGATGCCCATGCGCGGCGAGCCGCTGTCCTTCACCACGGCCAGTGCTGCCTTGCCTTCCTGCAACGCGCGCTCGAGCAAACCGAGCTTGCCAAAGCCAAACGCCTCGGGATCAGCATAGCCGCTGGTGAAATCAGGGCTGTAGAACTCCACTGCCTCGGTTCCGGGCACCGTGTCCCTGGCGACTGTCGTCGCCGCTGCCGAGTCCGCCGCACGCAGCGCATTGATCAACGCGACACGTCCACGCAGCGTGCCCGCGCGGTCGAGCAGCGTACCAACGATCGACTTCACCTCTTCGGCCACCTGGGTGCGCGCCTCGCCCGAGGCGACTTCCAGACGACTGGACGCGAATCGTTGCCAGCCAGTCCAGGCCATCCACAAGGCAACCAACACCAGCAAGCCCGAGACAATCGGAATGATCGACCCGGACTTCAGAGATTTGAGATTGAATCCGACTTCCATGCATCCCCCTGGGGTGGCGCGGGAAAACCCCGCGCCCGTCAACGAACGCCGGTGTGCCCGAAACCACCAACACCCCGGTCGCTGGGCTCGAATTGTTCCACGACCTGGAAGCTGGCGCGAACCACCGGCATCAATACCAACTGCGCGATGCGATCACCCGGCTGGACTGTCTGGCGATTCTGCCCGCGATTCCACAGGCTGACCATCAGCGGCCCCTGGTAGTCGGCATCAATCAGCCCAACCAGGTTGCCAAGAACCAGGCCCTGTTTATGGCCCAGCCCCGAGCGTGGCAGGATCATTGCGCACAAACCCGCGTCGCCAATGTGGATGGCCATTCCGGTCGGAACCAGCTGTGCTTCGCCTGGCGCCAACTCAAGCGGGCCCTCGCACATCGCGCGCAGGTCCATGCCCGCTGAATGGGCGGTGGCGTAATCGGGAATCGGGAACTCGCGGCCAAGTCGATCGTCCAGCACCTTGAGCGCCACGACCCCCTTCAAGCGCCCGACTCCAACCGCGCCGCAATCAATTCCAGCAATCGCCGCGCAACCTCCGACTTCGAACCGCGCGCGATGGCATGGCGCTCACTCGTTGAATAAACGGTGAGCGCATTGTCGTCACTCTCAAAACCAATGCCCTCGGCCGCCACGTCGTTGGCGGCGATCAAGTCCAGACCCTTGGACTGCAGCTTGCCAAGCGCGTGCTTCTCGACATCGTTGGTCTCGGCAGCAAAGCCGACCACAAGGGTCGGGCGCTGAGCGTGCCGGGCGACTTCGGACACGATGTCGGGCGTGCGCACGAGTTCGAGGCTGAGCGATGCCGCGGACTTCTTGATCTTGCGCGGCTCGGTGTGCGCTGGCATGTAGTCGGCCACGGCGGCGGCGCTGATAAAGACATCCTGGCCAGGCAGCGCGGCGATGACAGCATCGCGCATCTGCACAGCGCGGCGGACATCAATGCGTTGCACGCGATCGGGTGTGCACAACGAAACAGGGCCAGCGACCAGCGTCACCTGCGCGCCCATTCGCGTGGCTTCCGAAGCCAGCGCGAAGCCCATCTTTCCAGAACTTCGGTTTCCAAGGAAACGCACCGGGTCGAGATCTTCGAAGGTCGGCCCGGCACTGATCAGCAAGCGGCGTCCCGACAGCAAGGCTGGCACGGCAGTGGTATCGAGCGCGCTGACGATCTGCATCGGTTCGAGCATGCGGCCTGTTCCGACTTCGCCGCAGGCCTGGTCGCCTTCACCAGGCCCGAGCACCTGCATGCCGCGTGCGCGCAAGGTGGCGACGTTGGCCTGGGTTGCGGCATTGGCCCACATCACGCGATTCATCGCCGGCGCGAGGGCGATCGGTGCTTCGCTGGCCAGGCAGATCGTGCTGAGCAAATCGCTGCCCATGCCCTGCGCGAGCCGCGCGATCAGGTCGGCGCTGGCGGGTGCGATGACGATGCGGTCAGCCCATCGGGCGAGTTCGATGTGTCCCATCGCGGCCTCCGCGGCGGCATCCCACAAGGAGCTGCGCACGGGCCTGCCGGTGAGTGCCTGGAAGGTCATCGGCGTGACGAACTGGGTGGCGGCGTCGGTCATAACGACCTGCACCTGCGCGCCGGCGTCCTGCAAGCGGCGCGCGAGGTCGGCAGCCTTGTAGGCGGCGATTCCACCGGTAACGCCCAACAGGATCCGTTGTCCAGCCAAGCCACTCATCGTCGAGACAACTCCGCTTCGATTGCGGCTTAGCTTACCCGATGCCGCGACGATTCCCGACCCCGCCACGGCTCGGCCCCATGCACGATGGTCACATGCACATTCGTGATTGGCCTGAAGACGAGAGACCCAGGGAGAAGCTGCTGTCCCGCGGCGCACCGGCGCTGTCGGATGCTGAACTGCTGGCCATCTTCATCGGCTGCGGCCCCCGGGGGCAGAGTGCGGTGGACCTGGGCCGGCAGCTGCTGTCGGAATGCAAGGGCCTGCGCGGCCTGCTGGACCGGCCCAGTAGCGAGCTGGCCAAGCTGCGCGGCCTCGGCCCGGCCCGGGCCAGCGCACTGGTGGCGGCACTGGAGCTCGGTACTCGCCACCTGGGGCAGCAATTGCAGCGTGGCGAAGCGCTGGCCGACCCCGACCAGGCCGGCGCCTATTTCGCCCGCAAGCTGCGGCCACTTCCCCACGAGGTGTTCGCTTGCCTGTTCCTGGATACGCGGCACCGGGTGCTGGCCTACGAAGAGTTGTTCCGCGGCACGCTTGATGGCTCGGAAGTCCATCCACGCGAAGTCGCGCGACGCTGCCTGGCGCACAACGCGGCAGCAGTCATCTTCGGGCACAACCATCCCAGCGGAAATCCAGAGGCCAGCGCAGCCGACCGGGCGGTGACAGCCCGGCTCAAGCAGGCCCTGGCCCTAGTCGAGGTGCGGGTGCTGGACCACTTCATCGTGGGGGATGGCGAGCCCACGTCGATGGCCCGGCGCGGCTGGCTTTAGGTCGGGCTGGTCAACGCGGCGCATTGCGTCATACTGCCGCCGTCACCCTGTCGCCAGGCGGCCAGCTTGCTTCTCGGTTACTCCAGTTTGTATCCCGCGGACGCCATCGAGCTCGCCCTGCCCGACGTGGCGGCCGCGCGCGCGTTGCTGGCATCGAAGCGGCCCGACCTGGTCGCAAGCCTGGCGGATGTCGCCGCCCGTTTCGCCGGCGATCCTCGCGCCCTGGACGCAGCCGTGCTGGGCGCCGCGCGCCTGGGATTGCGCCATGGCAGCTTCGGCGCCGACCCACATGCCTACCATAACGAAGCTCATGTCCTGGAGGTCGGCCAACGCCGCTTGCTGCGCATGGTCGAGGGCATGGGCGACGCAGCCCCGGGACCCGGCGACGTCGACATGCTGCTGGTATTCGCCGCCTGCCACGACCTGCGCCAGCGCGAGACCGTGGACGTACCCGGTCCGGTCGGTGGCAACGAGGCGGCCAGCATTGCCGAGACGCTGCGCATCCTGACTGCGTGTGGCTTCGATCGCGTCAGTGACCGGGCCCAATTCGTCGCGATCGAGCTGATGATTGCCGGCAGCACCTTTGATGCGCGACCGGTGGCGATAGCGGACCCCGCGACCGACGAATTGCCCGAGATCGCGGGCGGCGCCCTGGCGCGCGGGCTTGCCCTGTGGCTCGACAGCGCGCTGCCGCGCTGGCGCAGCGACGCGGACGCACGTCGCGGCGAGCGGCTGGCCCGGGTTGCCGCCGACCTCGATACCGCCAACGTGGGCGAGGATTTCATACAGCTTTGCGAAACCGCGATC
>JBBRXD010000069.1:0-9740 GCA_038248775.1 Lysobacterales bacterium
CCCCGGCACCCCCTTCCCCACCCCCCCCCCCCTCCCCACCCAAACACCATGAACTCCTGCGGGGGGGGGGCGGGGGCTGGGGGGGGGGGGCCGGGGGCCCGGGGGGCTTTCCAACCACCCGGCCCACCGCCCGCTCCCACATAGGCCGCTCCCACATGGGCGGTTACTCGTCGAAGCGAAGGTGCTTCACGCTCTTGCCATGGCGGCGGATGAGTTTCAGGGCCTCGATGCCGACGTTGATGTGGGCTTCGACGAATTCCTCGGTCACTTTCTTGTCCGAGGCTTCCGTCTTCACTCCCTCCGGAATCATCGGCTGGTCCGACACCAGCAACAGCGCGCCGCAAGGAATCGAGTTTGCAAATCCGGCAGCGAAGATCGTCGCGGTTTCCATGTCGATCGCCATGCAGCGCAACTTGCGCAAGTAATCCTTGAAGGCCTCGTCGTGTTCCCAGACACGGCGGTTGGTGGTGTACACGGTGCCGGTCCAGTAATCGTGGCCGAGGTCGCGGATCATGGTGGAGATAACGCGCTGCATCGCGAACGCCGGCAAAGCAGGCACCTCCGCGGGCATGTAGTCGTTGGACGTGCCTTCGCCGCGGATCGCCGCGATCGGCAGGATCAAATCACCCAGTTGATTCTTGCGCTTCAATCCGCCGCACTTGCCCAGGAACAAGACCGCCTTCGGCGGCAGCGCACTGAGCAGGTCCATCATGGTCGCGGCGTTGGCGCTGCCCATGCCGAAGTTGATCATGGTGATGCCGTCGACGGTGGCGCTGGGCATCGGCCGGTCCAGGCCGACAATGGGCGCGCCAGTCAAGCGCGCAAAGGTATTGAGGTAGCCGCCGAAATTGGTCAGCAGGATGTGCTCACCGAATTGGTCCAGCTCCAGCCCCGTGTAGCGCGGCAGCCAGTTGCTGACGATCTCGTTCTTGTCCTTCATCCGATCCCCCTTTCTCCCTATTTTGACACGGCCGGGCGACCGTGCAGAAACTCTGGCTTGGCAGGCATCGGCGACAAGCTCGGTCGCATCGAGGTGGGAATGGAAGCCGACCTGGCGCTTTGGGACGGCGATCCACTGGAAGTGGGCACGCTCGCCGAAGCTGTATGGATGCATGGCACCGCGAGGTCGCTGCGCTCGCGCCAGACGCAATTGCGCGACCGATACCTTCAGGATCCGGGCATCCTGCCCCGCGCGTACTCGCGCTGAACCGGGCACATCGGGTCCTATTTGCGATACGCTCATCCGCTACACGGCAAGCCCGCCGGAATGGAATCCTGACGATGGCTACGAAATATTTCCTGCGCCTTCCCGAACCCGCGAAGGCGCGCGGTGACGACATTGACCTCGCCTTCCATAGCGAAGGTGCAGACGGACTGGCGGCAGAATTCCAGGAAGCCCTGCGCGGCGCGGCGCTGTTCGATCGCTGGCGTGCCCGGCAGGAAGAACCCGACGAGGTGGATACATTACTCGGCGCGGTCGATCCTGCCGCCACCGTGCGCGGCGAGCAGAGCGGCCTGGCCATCGACCTGGTCGCCACCACGTCCCTGCCCGGCAACGTGTTCAAGCACCGCCTGCGATTGCTCGCAGGCAGTGGTTGGGAATTGCGCGATGTGACAGCCGGCTAGGCGCGTCATCAACCGGGAATGGATCGCGAGCCTCGTCAACCCGTGTTCTGGATACCCGCAGCGATGCCGTTCACAGTAGCCACCAGCGCGTGGAACAAGGCCTCGTCCTCGCGCCCGGTGCGGCGCCAGCGCTCCAGCAGGTCCACCTGAAGCAGGCTGATCGGGTCCACGTAGGGGTTGCGCAGGCGGATCGACAAGCGTAGCCGATGGTCGTGCGCCAGCAGGCTGGACTCACCCTTGATGGCGAGCACCGCAGACCGGGTACGATCGAATTCATCGCGGATGCGCGCGTAGTAGGCGGGATGCAAGTCGCCGGCCAGGCGCGAGTAGCGCTCGAAGATATCCGGGTCGGATTTCGCCAGCACCATCTCCACGTCATCAACCAGCGTGCCGAAGAAGGGCCAGTCGCGCGCCATTTCCGCCAGGGTACCCACGCCGTGTGACTTGATCGCGAGATCCAGCGCCGTGCCAACGCCGTACCAGGCGGTCAGGCCGGCACGGTTCTGTGACCAGGCGAACACCCACGGAATCGCGCGCAGGCGTTCGATACCCGGCGCACCTTCACCGGCAACGGCGCGGCGGCTCGGGCGCGAGCCCAGCCACAAGCGCTCGATCACATCGATCGGCGTGGCCGCGCGGAAGTAGCTCGGGAAGTTCTTGTCCTCGTGAACAAGCGCGCGGTAGCAGGCGCGTGCATCACTGGCGAGTTGCGTGGTCAGCGGCCGCCAGACGTCCTCGCGCGGTTCCGGCGGTCGCGGACGCAGCGTGGCGCGCAACACCGCGCCGGTCGCTTGTTCCAGGTTTCGCAGCGCGATGGAGCGTATGCCGTACTTGCGATGGATCACCTCGCCTTGCTCGGTGAGGCGCAAAACGCCATCCACCGAACCGCGCGGCGCGGCGATCACCGCCCGCTCGGTCTTGCCACCGCCGCGTGACGCGGACCCGCCGCGTCCGTGGAAGAAGGTGATGCGCACGCCGGTCTCGTGGGCCAGCGCGGTCAGTGCGACCTGTGCCTGTTGCAATGCCCAGCGCGAGGCGACGATGCCGCCGTCCTTGGCGCTGTCGGAATATCCGAGCATCGCCATCTGGCGATTGCCACGCGCGGCCAGGTGGGCGCGATAGACCGGATCGGCGAACAGGGACCGCAGCGTGTCGGGCGCCGCTTCCAAGTCGGCCACGGTTTCGAACAAAGGCGCCACGTCGAGCGGAATCCGGTCCTGTGCGTCGGTGCAGCCGGCCACGCGTGCGAGCGCGAGCACCGCCAACGCATCCGCGGCGCTGCGACTCATGCTGATGATGTAGGGGCCGAAGGCGCGTTCGCCATAGCGGGGCCGCAACTCGGCCACGGTCTGGAATACCGCCAGCGTTGAGTCGGCGATGGCTGCCGCCGCCGGGCTGGCGTGTGCGCGGTCAATCGCTACCGCCTCACCACTTTCCAGGAATTCTCCCAACCGTTGCGCGCGCTGCTGCGCGCTGCGCGACGCCCAATCGGCATCGCCAAACAGCGCTGAAAGCGCGACGTCGTGCATCGCCGAGTCCTGTCGCAGGTCCAGCGTGGCGAGGTGGAAACCAAACGCCTCGATCCGGCGATGCAGTCGGTGCAGGGCGAAACCGCCGGCGTGTTCACCGCGATGGGAGGCCAGGCTGTGTTCGATCAGGGCGACGTCGGCAAGGAACTCGTCAGCATCGGCATAGCCTTCGGGTTTGTCCTGCAAATTGGCCTGGAGTCGCGCCGACATCAGCGGCAGCAGGCGGCGATAGGGCATGTCGGCATCGCCGGACTTCAGTCGCGCGGCGGCCGCGGGCAGCTTCTGCGCGTACTCGTCAATGCGCGCCAGCACGGCCGGATCGACGGCGATGCGTGACAGGGACTGGCTAAGTACCTTTGACAACCGGGAAAGATCCCGCCGATACGCAGCCAGCACCAGCCCACGTTGCGCGGACAAGGCAGCGGCGATCGTCCCGGCGCCAACATTTGGATTGCCGTCCATGTCGCCGCCGACCCAGGACCCGAACCGAAGCAAGGCAGGCAATGCGATGGTTTGACCATGGCTTTCCGCCAGCGCGTCCTCGAACGCTTCGTAGAACACGGGCAGGGCGCGATACAACACGTCCGACAGATAGAAGCCGACGTGCTCGAGTTCATCGGCTACGCTCGGGCGCTCAGCGGGTGCTTCAGCCGTTTGCCAGCCGGCGGTCAGGGCCATGCGCATGCGCGCGCGATCAGCCCGGCGTTCGGCAGGTGTTCGCTGCCGGTCGATGTCGTCAATCAGGCTGGCAACGATCTCCTGCTCCTTCTCCAGCAGGACGCGGCGCACCGCCTCGGTGGGGTGCGCGGTGAAAACCGGTTCGATGCGCAGGCGCGGCAACAGTTCGACTATCTGGTCCAGTCCAACGCCCTCTTCGCGAAGCCCGTGCAACACGGCACGCAATCCCCCGGGTTGCGGCGTCAACCCGCCACGTTGGTAGTCTCGACGCCGGCGGATGCGGTGTACGCGCTCGGCCAGGTTGATCGCCTGGAAATACGTGGCGAAGGCGCGCACCAGCTCGCCCGCGCGTTGTTGCGTGGTACCTGCAAGCGACGAAGCGAGTTCTTCAATCGGTGCGCCCGATTCGCGCCGCTTGATGGCGGCGCGCCGGATCCGTTCGACCTCCGCCAGGAATTCCGGACCGACCTGTTCGGCCAGTATTTCGCCCACCAGTGCGCCGAGCTGTTTCACATCCTCGCGCAGGAGTCGGTCGGTAGGTGCGAACTCGAGGTCGCGCAGGGGCTCGTCGGCGGTTTCGGTCAGGGTTGTGCTCATCGCCCCAGCGTACCCGAGCTTTTTGAGCTTTCACTCCGAAATCGGAAACAAGGGTATTGACACTATTCCATACTTCCGGAATAGTGGAACTATGAAGACCGCAACCGCTCTCGCCGCACTCAGCGCCCTCAGCCATGAATCACGCCTGGCTGCCTTCCGGAAACTGGTGCAAGCGGGCCCGGATGGCATGTCGGTGGGCGAGCTGCGTGAAGTCCTCGGCCTGCCGCCGGCCACGCTGAGCGCGCACTTGAACATCCTGCGTGCCGCGGCGCTCGTGCACGACCAGCGCGAGGGCCGCGTCATCCGTGTGCGCGCCAACTACCTGCAGATGAACACCCTGCTCGCCTACCTCACTGAAAACTGCTGCGCCGGTACCGTCGCCTGCGAACCGGCCGTCGCCTGCAAACCACGCAAATCCGGAACTTCGAAATGAAGCGGGTGCTTTTTGTTTGCGTGGAAAATTCCAACCGCAGCCAGATGGCTGAAGCCTTCGCACGCATCCACGGTGGCAACGCCGTGGATGCCCTGAGCGCGGGCTCGAGTCCTTCCGGGGTGATCAATCCCAAAGCGATCCGCTTCATGGCTGAACTGGGCTACGACCTGACCCGCCATTCGTCGAAACCGCTGGACGCTATCGACGGCGAGTTCGACGCGGTGGTGACCATGGGCTGCGGCGACAGCTGCCCCTGGGTACCGGCGAAGCGGCGGGAAGACTGGGCGCTGCCCGATCCCAGGCACATGGACGATGACGGCTATCGCGCGGTGCGTGAAGAGATTTCAAACCGCGTCAAGAATTTGCTCGCCACGCTATGACTGACCTGTCGCGCAAGCTGCTCGCCGAGTTCATCGGCACCACTGCGTTGCTGGCCACGGTGGTCGGCTCGGGAATCATGGGCGTGGCCCTGTCGAATGGAAACGACGGCATCGCCCTGCTGGCGAATGCTGCGGCTACCGCAGGCGTCTTGTACGTGCTGATCGTCATCCTGGGGCCGATTTCCGGCGCGCATTTCAATCCGGCGGTTACCCTGGTGATGCGGATGCGCGGCGAAATGGGCACGCGCGAAGCGACTTTGTATGTGGCGATCCAGATCGTGGCCGCCATCGTCGGCGTGCTGCTCGCCCACGCCATGTTCGACCAGGCGCTGATCCAGCCGGGCACGCATGTGCGTAGCGGTGTCGCGCAGTGGCTGAGCGAAGCAGTCGCCACGTTCGGGCTGGTGCTGACCATCCTGCTGGGCGTTCGCCACCGGCCGACGGCCGTGCCCGCACTGGTGGCGAGCTACATCTTTGCCGCTTACTGGTTCACCGCCAGCACGTCGTTCGCCAATCCTGCCGTCACCATCGCACGATCACTGACACAGTCCTTTGCCGGCATTCGCCCCGAGGACGTCATCGGATTCGTCGCGGCGCAGCTGCTGGGCATGCTCGTCGCGCATTGGTTGGCCTCGGCGCTGGTCGAAACGCACGCCGACCGACCTGCGCGGGTTCAATAGGCAAATTCGCGAAACACCGGATCCACCGATCCGTTCCATGCCCCATGGAACAGCGCCAGCTTGCGCTCCGCCGGCGTCTCGTTCGCCAAGGCAAATTCGATCAACGGCTCCAGGAATACCGCTTCCGTCGCGCCGGATGAATTCAAACGTGCCCGCCGCGTCAATCCCTGGCCGGCAATCTTCAACGCCTCCAACGCCAGGTCACGCACCGTACCATTGCGGAACGGCAGCTTCAGGGCCTGCCTGGGCACGCCATCGCGCAGGGCGTTGCGCTCGACCATCGTGAAATCCTTCACCAGGTCCCAGGCCGCATCCAGCGCTTCATCGTCGTACAACAAGCCCACCCAAAGCGCGGGCAGCGCACACAGGCGGTTCCATGGGCCGCCGTCGGCGCCGCGCATTTCCAGGTATTTCTTCAGGCGCACTTCCGGAAAGGCCGTGGTCATGTGGTCGGCCCAGTCCTGCATGGTCGGCAACGCACCCGGCAAGACGGGCAACTTGCCTGCCATGAAATCCTTGAAGCTCAGGCCTGCGCAATCGATGTACTCGCCACCGCGATAGGTGAAGTACATCGGCACGTCCAGCAGGTAGTCGACGTAGCGTTCGAAACCGAAGCCGTCCTCGAACACGAAATCGAGCATGCCGGTGCGGTCGGGATCGGTGTCGGTCCAGATGTGCGAGCGATAGCTCAGGTAACCGTTGGGCTTGCCTTCAGTGAACGGCGAATCGGCAAAAAGTGCCGTCGCAATCGGCTGCAAGGCCAGCGATACGCGGAATTTCTTCACCATGTCGGCTTCGGACGAAAAATCGAGATTCACCTGCACCGTGCAGGTGCGCGTCATCATGTCCAGGCCCAGGTTGCCGACCTTGGGCATGTAGTCGCGCATGATCTGGTAACGACCCTTCGGCATCCAGGGCATGTCTTCGCGCTTCCACTTCGGCTGGAAGCCCATGCCCAAAAAGCCCAGGCCGACTTCTTCCGCGACCGTCTTCACCTCTTTCAGGTGGGCCCTGGTTTCGCTGCAGGTCTGATGGATGTTCTCCAGCATCGCGCCCGACAGTTCGAATTGCCCGGCGGGCTCGAGCGTGATGGATGCGCCATCGCGCAGCAGGGCGATGACCTTGCCGTGTTCCTCCACCGGTTGCCAACCGAAGCGGGTCAGACCGCGCAGCATCGCCTCGATGCCGCGCGGTCCGTCGTAGGTGGGCGGACGCAAATCATCGAGGCGGAAGCCGAATTTCTCGTGCTCGGTGCCGATGGTCCATTGTTCACGCGGGCGGCTACCGCTGGCGTGGAACTCGACCAGCTCGTGGCGGCTGGTGATGGGCAAATCCTTGACATTGCTCGGACTGGACACGGCGCTTCCCCTTGGTCTCCGCAATTTGGGGGCGAGCCCCTACAATCGCAAGTGATGACTCGCCAGTCTAGCCAACCCTCGTGAACCCCGCCTTCATCCTGGCCTTGCTGCTGTTGCTGGGCAGCGGCGCGGCGGCAGCGCAGTCGTCCCTCGGGGTCGACGCCCTGCAACGGGGCAACGGACCCGAGCCGTCCACCCTGGATGCACATCGCTGCCCCGAAGTCGCCTGCGGCAATATCCTGCGCGATTTGTATGAAGGCCTCGTGGCGGAAGACGCGCGCGGCCAGGTCATTCCCGGCATGGCCGAACGCTGGACTGTTTCCAGCGATGGCCGCCAGTGGACCTTCCACCTGCGCGCCGGCCTGCGCTGGAGCAATGGCCAGCCGCTGACTGCCGGGCAGATCGTCGCCAGTTTTCGTCGCGCGTTCGAACCCGCCACGGCCGCGCCCTTTGCGGTGCACTACGACGCGATTGAAAATGCGACCCGCGTCCTGCGTGGTGAAGTTCTTCCGAATGCGCTCGGCATCAACGCGCCGGATGATCGCACCGTGGTCTTCCGCCTGGACCGCAGCGCGGCCTTGCCACAGTTGCTGCTGCTACCCATCGCCTACCCGGTGTACTTGCCTGCCCTGCGCGAGTTCGGCGCACAACACACACGCCCGGGAAAACTGGTCAGCAATGGTGCCTACCGCCTGGCGCAATGGGCGCCTCAGGCATCGCTGACACTGCTGCGCAATGCCCGGTTTCGCGAGGCGCCCGCCATCGCCCGGGTCAATTTCCTGGTAACGGAAGACGCCGCCAGTGAATTGCAGCGCTTCCAGGCCGGCGGGCTGCACATCACTGAAACCGTACCTCCGCAACCGCTGCCGCAGTTGCGCAAGCGCTTCGGCTCGCAACTTCGCATCAGCCCCTACCTGGGCTCGATGTGGCTCGGCCTGAACCTCACGCAGCCGCCGCTGCGCGGCAACGCGCCTTTACGCGAGGCGCTGTCGCTGGCGATAGACCGGGACAAACTGACGCGCTACATCACTGGCCTGGGCGAGACTCCCGCCTATGGCGTGGTACCGCCCGGTGTCGCCAACTACACGCCCGCCGCGCTGCCATGGTCGCGCGCGACGCAGGCTGCGCGCGAGGCGCTGGCGCGGCAACGCTACCGTACCGCGGGCTATTCCAGCGCCAAGCCCTTGCAGATTGAACTGCGCTACAACACTTCCACCCCGCACCGTCGCCTGAACCTGGCTGTCGCGGCGATGTGGCGTGAGGTGCTCGGCGCACGCGTCACGCTGCGCAACGAAGAATGGAAAGTATTCGTCGGCAACCGCAAGCAACGGGTGATTACCCAGGCCTTTCGCGGCGGCTGGATCGCCGACGTGAACGATGCGCGCAATTTCCTGGCGAATTTTGAAACCGGCAGCGTCACCAACTGGAGCGGGCTGGCCGATCCGGGCTTCAATGCCTTGCTCAAGGCTGCCGACAATGCCGCGTCGCCCTTGCTTCGATCAACGGCGTTGCGTCGCGCCGAGGCGCACCTGCTCGCGCAACATGCCGTGGTGCCGGTCTATTTCTATACCTCCAAGCACCTGGTTCGTCCCGAGGTGCGGGGTTTCGAAGCCAATCCGCTGGACCATCATCCCAGTCGCTTCCTGTCCATCGCGCCGGTGGCGCCATGAAGTTCTGGCTGGCGCGCATTGGCGAGGCACTGCTGACACTGTGGCTGTTGGCGACCTTGTGCTTCTTCCTGCTGCGCGCGGCGCCCGGCGGTCCTTTCGACTCGGAAAAATCCGCACCGCCGGAAGTGCAGGCTGCCATCGAAGCCCAGTACCACTTTGATCAACCGCTGCTGTCGCAATACGGCCATTGGCTGGGCGACGTTCTGCGCGGTCGGCTCGGCCCATCCTTCCAGTACCCGGACTACAGCGTCAACGAATTGATTGCAGCCAGCTTGCCCGTGTCGCTGCTCAATGGCGGCCTGGCCTTGCTGCTCGCGCTCGCGATCGGATTGCCACTGGGCATCTGGGCGGCCTTGCATTCGGGAAGCTGGACCGATCGAACGCTGATGCTCGGCGCGAGCCTGGGCCTGGCCATGCCCAAGTTCGTGGTCGCGCCGTTGCTGATCCTGTTGTTCGCGGTCACGCTGCAATGGTTGCCCGCCGGCGGCTGGGATGGCAGCTGGCGCAGCGTGATCCTTCCGGTCATCGCCCTGTCGCTGCCCAACCTGGCGTATTGCGCGCGACTCACTCGCGCCAGCTTGCTCGAAGTGCTGGGCGCGGACTATCTGCAGGCCGCGCGTGGCCGCGGACTATCGGAGACGCGGCTCTTGTTCGCCCATGCACTGCGCCCCGGGCTGCTGCCCGTGGTCGCGTGGTTGTCGCCCGCGCTGATCAACGTGGTGAGTGGTTCTGCCGTGGTCGAACAGGTGTTCGGCATCCCCGGCGTAGGGCGATATTTCGTGCAGGGCG
>JBBRXD010000070.1:0-9711 GCA_038248775.1 Lysobacterales bacterium
AGTCGACGCTCGGCAATGTGCTCGCCGGCAAGGACGACTACGAAGTCACCGGGGGCGAGGTCATCTACAACGGTGCAAACCTCCTGGAGATGGACCCGGACGAGCGGGCGGTCGCCGGCGTGTTCCTGGCGTTCCAGTATCCGGTCGAGATTCCGGGCGTCAACAATACCTACTTCCTGCGCGCGGCACTGAATGCGCAGCGACGCTATCGCGGCGAAGCCGAGCTCGACTCGATGCAATTCCTCAAGCTCGTGCGCGAGAAGATGTCTGTGCTGCAAATGCGCGACGACCTGCTGCATCGCGCGGTCAACGAGGGCTTCTCCGGCGGCGAGAAAAAGCGTAATGAAATTTTCCAGATGGCGGTTCTCGAACCCAAGCTCGCCATCTTGGATGAAACCGATTCGGGCCTGGACATCGATGCGCTCAAACTGGTGGCCGAGGGCGTCAACCTGATGCGCTCGCCAACGCGTGCGTTGCTGGTCATCACCCATTACCAGCGCCTGCTCGATTACATCAAGCCTGATTTCGTGCATGTACTGGCCGAAGGCCGGATCGTCGAAAGCGGCGGTCCGGAACTGGCGCTGGAACTCGAACAGCACGGCTACGCCTGGGTGAAGGACCGCATCGCGCCATGAGCATGCTGCTTGACTCCCTGCAGGCCAGTTTCGACGCTATTCCCGACAGCGCCATGGACGCGTTGGGCCTGGGCGACCTGCGTCGCGCTGCCATGCGCCAGACGATCCGCGACGGCCTGCCCACGCAGCGCAACGAGCGTTGGAAGTACACCAGCCTGCGCGCCTTGTCGGCGCGTCGCTTTGCGGCTGCGGCCCCTTCGCCCATCCTGCATCCGGCCGCGCTTGGCGACATCCCTTCGCCGCGCCTGGTTTTCGTCAATGGTGTTTTTGACGCAGCACTGTCGACACTGCAAGGCTTGTCCGAGGGTGTCGCCTTCAACGCGCTGTCCGCTGCTGGTGGGCTGCCCACGCTCGCCTTGCAGTCGATGTTCTCGCGGACTTTCCAGGCGACCGACGAAGCCTTCGCCCGGGTCAACGCCGCGCTCGCAATCGATGGCGCCGTGCTGATGGTTGATGCCAATGCGCAGATCAAGGCGCCGTTACACCTCGTTTTCATCGGCACGCCTGCCAGCGACGACATCGCATCCCACCTTCGCCACGCCGTCGTGCTGGGTGCTGGATCGAAACTGACGCTGGTCGAACACCATATTTGCGTAGGTAACCACCGCCATCTGGCCAGCCACCTGCTGGATGTTCGCTTGGGCGACGGCGCGACGCTGGTGCATGCCCGCCTCCAGGACGAAGATGCCGGGGCGACCTTGATCAGCCGCACCGACGCGCAGGTCAACGCTGACGCCACTTACCAGCGACTGGACCTCGATATGGGTGGCGCCCTTTCCCGCCTCGAGTTGAACATCGGGTTGGCCGGCGACCGCGCGCGCCTGGTATCTGGCGGCGCCCTGCTCGCCGGGGGTCGCAGGCATTCCGACACGCGTCTCTCCGTCACCCACGACGCCCGCGATACGCAGTGCAACCTGCTGTGGCGCGGATTGGCCGCCGACCGCGCGCGGGTCGCCTTTTTCGGCGGCATTACCATCCAGGCCGGCGCCGATGGCAGCGATGCCCGCCTGTCCAACAAGAACCTGCTGCTGTCGGAAGGCGCGGAAATAGACACGCAGCCGGTGCTGCAGATCCACGCCGATGAAGTTAAGGCCGCGCACGGCGCAACCGTCGGACGCCTTGACGAGACTTCGCTGTTTTACCTGCGCAGCCGGGGTATTCCCGCCGCGCAGGCACGAGCGCTGCTGACCCAGGCGTTCTGTCGCGAGGCACTCGCTTCCATCGGTGACCTGTCGCTGGTGGAGATGCTTTCACCACGACTCGAAGCCCGTCTGGCCACCCTGGAGGCCGCATCATGAGCAACACCCTCGCCCTTGTGCAGACCCCAGCCTTGGCGGACATGGACTGGCCCGCGCGCCGCGCCGATTTTCCGGTGCTGGCCCGCAAGGTCCACGGCAAGCCGCTGGTTTACCTCGATTCCGCCAACACCTCGCAAAAGCCGCGCCAAGTCATCGACGCCACTGACGCCTTCTATCGCCAATACAACGCCAATGTCTCGCGCGCCGTACATGCGCTGGGCATGGAGGCAACGGACGCCTATGAAGGGGCGCGCATCCGCCTTGCCGCCTTCGTCAACGTGCGCGCCGAAGAACTGGTACTGACCTCTGGCACCACCCAGGCCATCAACCTGGTCGCCTACAGCTACGCGCTGCCGACGCTGCGCGAGGGTGATGTCATCCTGCTGACGCGGATGGAGCACCACGCCAATATCGTACCCTGGCAATTGATTGCCGAACGCTGCGGCGCGGTCATTCGCGTGGCGGAAATCACCCCGGACGGCGAGCTCGACCTTGATGCGCTGTACCGGCAGATGACCGCCGATGTGCGCCTGCTGGCGTTCACCCACGTTTCCAACGTGCTGGGCACGGTCAACCCGGTGGCCGAAATCTGTCGTGAAGCGCGACGTCGCGGCATCGTTACCGTGGTGGATGGTTCACAGGCGGTTCCGCATCGGCCAGTGGACATTACCTCGCTGGGTTGCGACTTCTACGCCTTTACCGGGCACAAGATGCTCGGTCCCACAGGCACCGGGGCCTTGTGGGCGCGGCGCGAACATTTGCAGTCGATGCCGCCCTTCTTCGGCGGTGGCGAAATGATTCGCGAGGTTCGCTTCGAAAAGACCACGTACAACGATCCGCCGCATAAGTTCGAGGCAGGCACGCCCAACATCGCCGGCGTCATCGGCCTGGGTGCTGCCGTCGACTACTTGTCAGCCACTGGCATGGCGGCCATCGAACAGCGTGAAAAGCAGTTGCTGCAATACGCCACCGAGTCGCTGGACCGGATTGACGGGCTGAAAATTTTTGGTCGCGCCCGCGAAAAGGCGGCGGTCATCAGCTTCCTGGTGGAGGGCGCGCACGCCCATGACCTGGCCACACTGCTCGATCTGGAAGGCTACGCAGTGCGGTCGGGACACCATTGCGCGCATCCCCTGATGGCGTATCTGGGTGTGCCGGCGACCTGCCGCGCGTCGCTGGCTTTTTACAATACGATGGAGGAGGTTGATGGGTTTGTGGCGGCTTTGTGCAAGGTGCGGAAGTTGTTGGGGTGAAATTGTCAGCGGGGGTTGGGATGGGTGGTGAGGAGGAGACTCGGATGGGTGGGCGGGAACACAGTAGCGGCCCATTGCTTTTTCGGCCGGCTGAGGCCGGGGATATCGCGCGCGTTGTTGACTTGATCGAATCCGCCTATCGCGGCGAAGCGAGCCGCGCAGGCTGGACGACGGAAGCCGATTTCCTGGAAGGCCGCCGCACCGGCGCCGACGATATCGAGGCGATCCTCGCCAATCCACATAACCGAATGCTGCTCGCCGAGCGCGATGGCCAATTGCTGGCCTGCGCGAACGTCGCGATCGAAAACGGTGAAGGTTACTTCGGCATGTTTTCGGTCAAGCCCGGCTGCCAGGGCGAAGGCATTGGCAATCTCGTGCTTGCCGAGGCAGAACGCATCGTCGCCCAGGAGTGGGGATGCCAGATGATGCGCATGACGGTGATCGACATTCGCGAGGATCTCATCCCGTTCTACGAACGCCGCGGCTACCTGCGCACCGGTATCAAGAAACCCTTTCCCTATGGTGACGAACGCTTCGGCATCCCGTTGCGTGACGACCTGCGTTTCGAAGTCCTGGAAAAATCACTGACATGAGCGACTCGGTGATGGGCTGGATTCGCGTCTGCGCCCGGGCCGACCTGCTGCCCGGTGAGTTCCAGCTCGCCTACGACGGCGATACGGCGATTGCGGTCTTCAACATCGATGGCGAGTTGTTCGCGATCGAGGATGTCTGTACCCATGACGGCGGCGAACTCGCCGGTGGTCCGGTGGACGGCTATCTCGTCGAATGTCTTCGCCACGGCGCGAAGTTCGACCTGCGCACCGGCGAGGCCGTCTGCCCGCCCGCATACGCACCCACCGTCAGCTTCCCGGTCCGGATCGAGGACGGAGCGGTCTGGACCCGGGACAATCGGGACTGAAAACCCCTTATTTGCCCCAGGGACTTGTTGTTGGTAATGATTCTCATTAGTATTCCATCACGGGGAGGGCCCCGACCTGGAATAACTCAAAATGCGACAGCGGCACCAGATTCACCTGCTTTCCATGGCCATCGGCCTGAGCCTGAGCTGCCTGACCCCATCCACGGCAAGCGCCGCTGACCTCGACCCAGGCGACCTGCGCGACCGCAAGAACGCCGAACTCGAGACCGTCACGGTCACCGGCGAGCGCGAGACGGGCTACCAGGCGTCGCGAAGCCAGTCGGCCAGCAAGACCGACACGCCGCTGATAGACACGCCCCAGGCGATTACGGTCATCACCCGGGAACTCATCCAGGACCAGGCGATGCGGGGCATGGCCGACGTGGTTCGCTACGTGCCCGGCGTCGGCATGGCGCAGGGCGAAGGCAACCGCGACACGCCGATCTTCCGTGGCAGCACTTCCACTGCCGACCTCTTCATCGACGGCATGCGCGACGACGTGCAGTACTTCCGCGACCTTTACAACATCGAGCGCGTCGAAGTCCTGAAAGGCTCGAACGCGATGATCTTCGGCCGCGGCGGTTCGGGCGGCGTGCTCAATCGCGTTACCAGGCAGGCCGACGGCGAAACGCGGCGCGACCTGGCAGTTCAGGCGGGATCCTGGGACCGGCTGCGCGCCACCGCCGACGTAAGCGACGCCATCAATACAATGCCGCATTCCGGATCAACGCGCTGGTTGAGGAAACCGGCAGTTTCCGCGACGATGTTTCCGCCAGCCGGCGCGGCATCAATCCCACCGTGTCATTCCTGTTCGGCGACAACACCGACTTGTCCATGGGTGTCGAACATTTTATAGATGAGCGCACGGCAGACCGTGGCATAAGCTCGCTGCTGGGCAAGCCCGTTGACAGCCATCCCTCGACGTTTTTCGGCGATCCGGAACGCAGCCTCGCCAAAGTTGAAGTAAACACCTTCAGCGCCCTGTGGAAACATCATTTCGCCAATGGCGCGAACCTGCGCAACCGGACGCTATTGGGCCGCTACGACAAGTTCTACCGGAATATTTACCCTGGCGCGGCGCGTGCCGATGACACGGTAGCGATTTCGGCCTACAAGGACGACACCCGCCGCGACAACCTGCTCAACCAGACCGACCTGGTCTTCGTCGCGAACACCGGCCCAATCGAGCACAAGCTGCTGGTGGGTGCGGAGTTCGGTCGCCAGGAAACAGACAATTTCCGCGAAACAGGTTTCTTCTCGGATGCCTGCGCCACCGCCACGACAATCTCGGTGCGCGTGTCACTCGACAACCCGCGCTACACCGGTCCGATCTGTTTCAAGCCAAGGGCATCCGACGCGGACAACCACAGCGTGGCCCGCACCGCAGCTCTGTATGTGCAGGACCAGATCGAGTTTTCACCCAACTGGCTCGCCGTGATCGGCCTGCGTTACGACCATTTCGAATTGGACCTGCGCAACAACCGCACGGGCCTGGAACTGGCCTCCAGCGATTCATTGGTGTCGCCGCGCGTCGGGTTGATCTACAAGCCCCAGGCCAACGTGTCCCTCTACGCGAATATGGGCAAGGCCTTCCTGCCGCGTTCCGGTGAACAACTGGGGTCCCTGTCCCCCACCAACCAAGCCCTGGAGCCGGAAGAATTCAGCAGCCTGGAATTGGGCGCGAAGTGGGATATCAGTCCGAAACTCGCTGCAACCGCCGCCGTGTATCGACTGAGCCGCAGCAACGTTGCCGTGGTCGATGCGCTGGACCCATCGAAGCTGGTATTGCTCGCTGGCGACAGCCAGCGTGTCGAGGGCATTGAGCTGGGGCTGAGTGGAAAAATCAGCGAGAACTGGAGCGTGATGGGCGGCTTCGCCTACCAGGATGCACGGATAACCCAGGACATCGAAACAGCGCCGGGCCAAGTGCTACCCGAAGGACGGGTCCTGGCCCAGGTTCCGCGTCGCAGCTTCTCGCTCTGGAACCGCTATGACTTCAACCCGCGCTGGGGCGCCGCGCTGGGCGTGATTGCGCGCGACAAGATGTTCACCTCTACCAGCAATGCGGTGACCTTGCCCGGCTTCGCGCGCGTGGACGGCGCCGTTTTCTTCGCAATGAACGACAACATCCAGATGCAGATCAATGTCGAAAACCTGCTCGACAAGGAATACTTCGCATCGGCCCATAGCGACACCAACATCAGCCCCGGTTCGCCGCGCGCAGTCAACCTCGGCGTGCATTTGCGCTTCTGACTGACTTCCAGCGATCAAGCCTTCGAATGGATCCGGACCAGCAAGACCTCGCCGCCACCTTCCAGGATCACGCGGCGACTGCCATCCGTTGACGCGGCGATCAGCGCAGTGTCGCCCTGCTCGAGTACCTTGGGCAATAGCTGGTCCTTGAACGCGGCGCGCCCGCTCATCACATGTACGACCCAGGTAACGCCGGGTTCGGCGAAGAACAGCATCGCTCCGACCAGCGGACGATGCAGCAAGCTGGCGTCCACCCGGTCACGACGCCACATCAGGTTGAAGTCCTGGGTCGGCCCGGAAATCAGTTCGGCGCCAAGTGCCCGTTCGCCGGCGAAGCGGGCGCGACCATGCGGCGGCGACAGCTCGACGCTTTCTCCATCATCGAAGACCAGGCGCATGCCTTCGCCTGCCAGCAATACCAGTTCACGATCGACACCGGGGAAGGTCGAGAATGGCCCGTCCTTATCCACTTCGGCGATGGAAAGTCGCCAGTCCCACGCCTGCTCTTCCGGTGGCGAGCGGACTATCTCGCGCGTCCAGCCCAGGCCGTTCTTCCAGCGTTCCCGTCGATATTCGTTCGCGGGGATCAGGGTGATGTCCATCCACGCATTGTGTTGGCCGCATCAGGCATCGGCAAGCTGTGATTGGGCAAGCTGTGATTGGCGTGGCGTCGCATCCCGTTGGCTATCGAGCCAGACGGAATCCCAATAGGGATAGGCGCCGACCGACTTGACCAGGCCCACTCGCACCGGATTGGCAATGAGGTGCCGTGCTACGGCGAGCAGGTCCTGCTGGCTGTCGAGCTTTCGTTCGTTGTAGCCCTTGGCCCACAACCAGCCGTTGATCCGGAAGCGGGACTCCACGCCACGTGCGCTGATGGCCTTGAAGCGCCGGACCAGGGGATCGAGCGAGTCGCCCTCGCCCATCACCACCAGGCCCTGCCAGCGATCAGGCATCAGCACCCAAGCCAGGCAGCGGGAGCGGCCCCATATTCCCGGATCGGCCTGTGACCGGGCCACGGCACGCGCCGCATCCGGGTCCAGGAACAAGGGGCGACGGAACAGGCTGCCGATCGTCACGAAGTAGGCCTGCTCGGACGCCAAAGTAAACGAGGGTGCAGCTTCGGTCGCAAAGGAAGAATCAGGGTCGGATTGCAGTTGCGCGTGCATGGGAGACTCCAGGCGTTGCGAACACGGCGCGGGCGCGGAGCGGCGGCCACGTGCGACGAGATGCACGGGGCCGCGGCGGTGAAATCAAAGACCACTGCCGGCCTTCGGCTTGCCGGGGGCCGGACGCGCCGTGGCGGCAACGGGCTTGGTCGTGCCCGCGCGCGCGGCGCCCGCCGCCGGGGCAAGGCCGCCGGCAATGACGATCCGGTCACGGTTTTTCTCAATGGTGGACAGGCCGATGCCCTTCACTGAGGCCAGCTGGTCGATGCTGCGAAACGGGCCGTTGGCCTTTCGATAGAGCACGATCGCCTCCGCTTTGGAGGGCCCAATGCCATTGAGCACGCGATCGAGCGTGGCGGCATCGGCGGTGTTGATGTTCACCCGCTCCACCCCGGCCAGGGCGGCGGTCGCGAACAGGGCGGACAGGACAAGGGTCTTGATCAGCAGGGTGAACTTTTTCATGGCAGCTCCGGAAGTGGGGTTCCGCATCGGCAGGTGCCGGTTCGGTAGCTGCAGTGTCGACATCGTCACGCTCGCGGCCTATCGCCGTTTTCTTCACATTTCCCTAAGAATCCGGCTCATGCCCGGGTCAGCCTTTTCACAAGGGGTCAGCTAGACTTACCCATCGCCCCTGGAGCCACCGTATCGAATGGATACTACAAAAACCGATCGCCTGGTCGCCGATGCCTGGGACGGCGACATCGTTCCGCAGCTGGTTGAATACATCCGCATTCCGAACAAGTCACCTATGTTCGATGCCGACTGGCAAGCCAATGGCTACATGGACGTTGCCACCGATTTGCTGGCCGACTGGGCGCGCAAGCAAGACATCAAGGGCATGAAGGTTGAAGTGGTGCGCCTGGCTGGCCGCACGCCGCTGATCTTCATCGAGGTCGAAGGACAAGGCGACGATTGCGTCCTGCTGTACGGACATCTGGACAAGCAGCCGGAAATGACTGGCTGGGCCGACGACCTGGGTCCCTGGCTGCCGGTGCTGAAGGGCGACCGGCTGTATGGCCGTGGTGGTGCCGACGATGGTTACGCGATCTTCGGATCGCTTACCTCCATCCGTGCGTTGCAGGCCCAGGGTTTGCCGCATGCGCGTTGCGTGGTGCTGATTGAAGCCTGCGAGGAATCGGGCAGCTACGATCTTCCGTTCTACGTCGACCATCTTGCCGAGCGCATCGGCAAGCCATCCCTGGTGGTCTGCCTGGATTCGGGCTGTGCCAATTACGACCAGTTGTGGTGCACCACTTCCTTGCGTGGACTGGCAGGCGGAAACCTGCGAGTAAAAGTACTGACCGAAGGCGTGCACTCCGGTGATGCCTCCGGCATCGTGCCGTCAAGCTTCCGGCTGTTACGCCAGCTGCTGTCGCGACTCGAGGATGAAGCCACCGGCAAGATCCTGGTGGACGAACTGTTTGTCGAAATCCCCGAACAGCGCCGCCTGCAGGCAGTACGCGCCGCCGAAGTGCTGGGCGATGACGTGTTCGACAAGTTCCCGTTCCTGCCCGGCATGACGCCGATGGACAGCGACCTGACCCAGATGATCCTCAACCGCTCCTGGCGGCCGATGTTGTCGGTGACCGGTGCCGATGGCCTGCCGCCGCTGTCCAATGCCGGCAATGTGCTTCGCCCGACCACGGCGGTCAAGCTGAGCTTGCGACTGCCGCCAACACTCAATCCAAAGCGCGCGACCGATATCCTGACCAAGGTGCTCACCAGCAATCCGCCGAATGGCGCGATCGTCGAGTTCGAGGTCGAGAAAGCCTCAACCGGCTGGAATGCCCCGGCGCTCGCACCCTGGCTGGAACATGCCATCGACCACGCCAGCCAGGAATTCTTCGGCGCACCGGCCATGTACATGGGCGAAGGCGGCACGATTCCCTTCATGGGCATGCTTGGTGAAAAATTCCCCGGCGCGCAGTTCATGATTACTGGCGTGCTCGGCCCGCACTCGAATGCGCATGGCCCAAATGAATTCCTGCACATCCCGACCGGCAAGCGCGTTACTTCGGTGGTGGCGCGCGTTATCGCCGATCATTACCAGGCCAGCGAAAAGGGCTTGACCCGCGGCGTTGGCGTGGTGGCCGGCGAATCCAACTTCGGCGACCACGGCTGCTGCTGACCAGGTCAGCGTAGCGCGGCCTCGACGACTTGTTCGGCGAGGCGCTCGGCCGGCAG
>JBBRXD010000071.1:0-9516 GCA_038248775.1 Lysobacterales bacterium
TCGCACCTACCTGATCTGCGACGACGACGGGCAGATCACCGAGACGCATTCCATTTCGGCCGGTCTGGACTACCCAGGCGTAGGCCCGGAACACGCTTTCCTGAAGGACACCGGCCGGGCCCAGTACCGCGGCATCACCGACGTGGAATGCATGGAGGCCTTCCACCTGCTGGCACGCAAGGAGGGCATCCTGGCGGCGCTGGAATCGAGCCATGCCATCGCCTTGGCCATGAAGCTGGCCGCGACCTTGCCGCGCGAGGCGCTGGTGCTGGCCAATCTGTCCGGGCGGGGCGACAAGGACATCTATACGATCGCGCGCCGCGAGGGCATCGAACTCTGAACCGGGCCGGTCCGGCCCCCGTCCGTTAGAATGGGGGTTTCCGCCCCATCACGACCGGATCCACGATGACCCAGAATGCCGTTGCCTTGCCGCCCGAGTTGCACGCCTGCGTAAATGAGTTCCTGGCCCAGGCCAATGCCATGCACGCGAACTACAAGTACGACGCCATCAGCGCGTCGATCCTTTACGCCGCCGCCCGCTACAACGTGCATGGCTTCGTCCAGCAGGACGATGCCAAGTACTTCAGCCGCGAGCAGTTCGTGACCTACATGACTGACCTGTACCGGCGCATGCTCGACGAACAACTCGATGTGCTCACCGCCGCCGCGGCCGCGGCCGCTGGAACAGCCGGCACCGCCGACAAGACGGATGCCGCGCCATGAATACCCCCGTTGATGCCAAGCCACCCCAGTTCTCGGAAGAGTTCCTGATCCGGGTCAACGACATGATCGAATCAGCCAACCGGATCGAGCGCCGGCTTGATACGGCCCACGCGCAGATGGTGATGCTGCATGCGTTTTCGCGCTACAGCGCACATCACTATCGCAGCACCGTGAAGGTTGACGACATCGAGGGCAGGGAGGCGTTCGCGTCCTATATCGCCCGCGGCGTCGAGGAATTGATCGTCGGCCAAATCGCCCAGATGGTCGGTCCGCCGCAGTCCATCGAGGCAACGGACAAGGACACCAGCCCCGAATGAGTCGCATCGCTGCACTGTTTGAGCGCCTTCGCGGCAGCAATCGAAAGGCCCTCGTGCCCTTCGTCACTGCCGGCGACCCATCGCGCGAGGCCACCGTGGCCGTGATGCACGGACTGGTCGCTGGCGGCGCAGACATCATTGAACTCGGCGTCCCGTTTTCTGATCCGATGGCCGATGGTCCGGTAATCCAGCGCAGCTCCGAGCGCGCGCTGGCCAGGCACGTGGGCACTAATGACGTGTTCGATTTCGTGCGCGATTTCCGCCTTACCGACGACACTACGCCGGTGGTGCTGATGGGCTACCTCAATCCCATCGAGATGCGTGGCGTGAAGCGCTACGCTTCCCAAGCGCACGCGGCAGGCGTTGACGGCCTGCTGCTTGTGGACTTGCCACCCGAGGAAGCCGGTCCCTTGCGGACTGCCTTCAACGAACACCAGCTCGACCTCATTTCCCTCGCGGCGCCCACCACCTCACCAGAGCGTTTGTCGCGGCTGGCGCAAGAGTCCCAGGGTTACCTGTATTACGTGAGCTTTGCCGGCGTAACCGGCGCCAACATCACCGACGCCGCCGATGTCGCTGCCAAGGCGGGCGCGCTGCGCGCGATGTCCCGGGTACCTGTGCTTATCGGTTTTGGCATCAAGGATGCGAGCTCGGCCGCGGCCATGGCTCTGCTGGCGGACGGCATCGTGGTCGGCAGCGCGCTGGTCGAGCACCTTTCCGGCGCGAGCAACCCGCAGGACGCGCAGCAAAAGGCGCAGGCATTCCTCGAGCCCTTGCGTGCGGCCATTGACGGCCTAAACTGGCCGTCACCCACAGCGCGAGTCGCTTTATGAGTTGGCTGACCAAGTTGATGCCCGCCCGCATCCGTACCCAAGGCGGTGGCAAGCGTGGTGTTCCCGAAGGCCTCTGGGAAAAATGTGACAGATGCGGCACGGCCTTGTATGGACCCGAGCTGGAAAAGAACCTGCGCGTCTGCCCCAAGTGCAACCACCATATGGCCATCGAGGCGCGTGAGCGCCTGGCCAGTTTCCTGGACGATGAAAGTGGCGAGGAAATCGGCGCCGATCTCGGGCCGGTTGATGCCTTGAACTTCAAGGACCAGAAGAAATACGCCGACCGCATCAAGGCATCGCAGAAGGCGACCGGCGAGCGCGACGCCCTCGTGGCAGTGCAGGGTAAATTGCACGGGCGTGACATTTGCGCGGCGGCGTTCGAGTTCCGCTTCATGGGCGGATCGATGGGCTCCGTGGTTGGCGAGCGTTTCACGCTTGCCGCCGAGCGGGCACTGGCAATCGGCAGTCCCCTGGTCTGTTTCTCCGCCACCGGTGGGGCGCGCATGCAGGAAGGCCTGTTCTCGCTGATGCAGATGGCCAAGACCTCGGCTGCGCTTGGCCGGCTTCGCGCGGCAGGCCTGCCATTCGTGTCCGTGCTCACCCATCCGACCACAGGCGGCGTGTCGGCTTCGCTGGGCATGCTGGGCGACATCAATGTCGCCGAACCCCAGGCGTTGATCGGCTTCGCCGGTCCGCGCGTGATTGAACAGACCGTGCGCGAAACCCTGCCCGAGGGTTTCCAGCGCTCCGAATTCCTGGTCGACCATGGCGCGGTCGACCTGATTATCGATCGTCGGCAGATGCGCGATCGCCTCGGCGCCCTGTTCGCCCTGATGATGCGGCAGCCCGCGCCGGTAGTGGCCGAGGACTGACCAGCCATGGCAGGCCTGAAGTACTTCGGCACCGACGGTATTCGCGGTCGCGTGGGCGAGGGTCCCATTTCGGCGGATTTCGTGCTCCGGCTCGGTCGCGCCGTCGGCCGGGTGCTGGCCAACGGCAAGTCGCACGCAATCGTTGTCATCGGCAAGGACACCCGGATTTCCGGTTACATGTTCGAAGCCGCGCTCGAGGCCGGCCTGGTAGCCGCGGGCGCGGACGTGCGCATGCTCGGCCCCATGCCGACGCCCGCCGTTGCCTATCTCACGCGGTCCTTGCGCGCCGACGCCGGCATCGTCATTTCGGCCTCGCACAATCCGCACGAAGACAATGGCATCAAGTTTTTTTCAGCGCTGGGCGAAAAACTCGCCGATGCCGTCGAGCGCGCGATCGAGGCAGAACTCGATGAGCCATTTTGCACGGTGTCCTCCGAGTTGCTCGGCAAGGTGCAGCGGGTCGAGGATGCGCTGACGCGTTACGCGGAATTCTGCAAGGCCAGCGTGCCCGACACGTTTTCGTTGCGGGGCATGAAGATTGCGCTCGATTGCGCGCACGGTGCGACCTACCACGTTGCGCCGAAAGTTTTCGCCGAACTGGGCGCCCAGGTGACTGCCATCGGCGTGCAACCCGATGGCCTGAACATCAACAAGGGCGTCGGCTCCACTTACCCTGAAGCATTGATCGCCCATGTCCTGGAGTCCGGTGCTGACCTCGGCATCGCTTTTGATGGCGATGGTGATCGGGTGCTGATGGTTGACGGTCGCGGACGCCTGCTCGATGGCGACGCCCTCATATATCTGCTGGCGCGCGACTGGCGTGACTCCGGGCGCCTGCGAGGACCGGTAGTCGGTACGCTGATGACCAACTACGCGCTGGAAAAAGCGCTTGGCGACAGCGGCATCGAATTCATCCGGGCCCGGGTCGGTGACCGGTTCGTGCACCAGGCTCTGGTGGAGCGAGAGGGCATGCTGGGAGGCGAGGCTTCGGGGCACTTGCTTTGCCTCGACAGCGCCAGCACGGGTGATGCGATCGTCGCGGCGCTGCAGGTTCTGGAGGTGCTGGTCCGGCAGGGTGTCTCGCTGCAGTCCGCGCTGGCCAATTACCAGCCGCTTCCGCAGAAGACGGTGAACGTGCGCGTTTCCGCGCAGGCGCGGCCGCTCGAGGCCGAGCCGGTGCATGCGGCACGGCGAAAGGCCGAAGCCACGCTGGAAGGAAAAGGCCGCCTGGTGCTTCGGCCCTCGGGTACCGAACCCGTCGTTCGGGTAACGGTCGAAGCCGCCGACGGTGCGCTGATGCAACAAGTGCTGGACGAGCTTTCCGCGGCCGTGCGCGCCGCCATCTGAGTGACGATCCGGATTCCGCGATGAGCAAGATCCCAACCCTCGACATCCGTCGCTTCGATACCGATCGCGATGCCTTCGTCGCCAGACTGGGCGAGGCCTACCGCGAGTGGGGCTTTTGTGGCGTCAGCCACCATGGCATTTCGCCGCAAGCGATCGACGGCGCCTACCAGGTGTTCAAGCAGTTCTTCGCGCTGCCCGAAGCCGTCAAGCGCAAGTACCACGTGCCTGGCACGGGCGGCGCGCGCGGCTACACGCCGTTCGGCATCGAAACGGCCAAGGATTCGCAATATCCCGACCTTAAGGAATTCTTCCATATCGGCCGGGAGCTGCCGCCGGGTTCGCACTACGAGCAATTCATGGCGCCCAATACCTGGCCGACCGAAGTGGCGGGTTTCCGCGCGCACGCCTACGGCCTTTTCCAGGCGCTCGACAAGCTCGGTCTCAAGGTGCTTTCCGCGCTGGCCTTGCATCTGGGCTTGCCCGAAGACTTCTTTGTCGAGCCAACCCGGTTCGGTAATTCCATCCTGCGCCCGATCCATTATCCACCAATCACCTCGCCCGATATTCCGAATGTTCGTGCCGGCGCGCATGAGGACATCAACCTGATCACCCTGCTGGTTGGCGCCAGCGCCGCGGGCCTGGAAGTGAAGGCACGCAACGGCGAATGGGTTCCCTTCACCGCCGACGGCGACACCATCGTGGTGAACATCGGCGACATGCTGCAGCGACTGAGCAACCAGGTATATCCGTCCACGACCCACCGCGTGGTCAACCCGCCTGGCGGTGCAGCGCGGCAACCGCGGTATTCGACGCCGTATTTCCTGCACGCCAATCCCGACTACCTGATCCAGACCTTGCCGCAATGCGTTGATGCGGAAAATCCCGATCGCTATCCGGATCCGATTACGGCGAACGATTACCTCATGCAGCGCCTGCGTGAGATCAAGCTGGCCTGACGCCAGCAACATCGGATGGCCTGGCTTTCAAGCCATCCAGAAGAACACGGCGGCCATGCGTTTTTCCGCAAGATCATGGCCCCAGTAAGTGCTCGCGCTGTGCACCAGGTTGCCGCGATAGACCAGCAGGCGATTGAAGCGATGCGCAATCGAGACATCCTCGACGAAAGAGCCGGGCGCAACGAATCGGGTGCCGAGCGCCTCGACCAGGTTGGCATGCTTGCCCGAAACCGTGTTGCCACCCAGTTGGCCGTTGGCCAGGCGCTGGCGATAGAAACTGGTACCGCATTCGTCGGGTACGTCGGGGTTGAGGTAGAGCACCGCCGCATGGCTGCACAGCTTGCGTGAGTCGGTGTGGGGCCGGGAGCCGCACTCGTCTTCGCCCACCACCTGCACGCAATTGTGGTTGAGGTGCGCGCCGTCAGGCGCGGTTTCCACCTTCAGCATGGTGACGCCGATGGCCTTGCGAACGGCAGCTTCGATGATTTCAAGTTCATCGGGTGCAAGACCGGGCATCACCCGCATTCCGGGCCAGCTCTCGGGTTTGTGCGGATAGCCCTCGCTCCAGTCCTGGCGCAGCAGGCTGCGTTGCCGCACGGCCATCGGGTCGGGAAGGGCATTCTCCAGCAGCCAGTAGTCGCGGCCCAGGGTCGGCGTTCGGTAGGGCAGGATGGTCATTGCTTGTGGCGCCAGGTCGCCGACTCAGTCGGCATTGCTGAAATCGCGTGACTTGGAGGCGACGATTGCCCGTGCCAGCACATCGGGCAGGTAGCGGGTAATGAAAGCGACCAGCTTGTTCGCCACGCCCGGAACCACGCGCATCTTTCCTGCTTCGACGGCGTCGACGCCGATGCGCGCCACCTGCGCCGCATCCATCCAGAGCATTGTTGGCAGGCGCGATACCTGCGAGCGCATGCCGTTGACATCATGGAACTCGGTGTAGGTGAATCCGGCGCACAAGGCGGTGACGAAGACGCCGCGCTTGCGCGACTCCAGGGCCAGCGATTCGCTGAATCGGATCAGCCACGCCTTGGTCGCGCCGTACATGGTATGTCCCGCCGAAGCGGGCACGAGTCCAGCCATCGAGGCCACGTTGAGGATTCGCCCACGTCCCGAGGCTTCCATCGCCGGCAGGTAAAGGTGGGTGAGTTGCCCGACTGCGACAATCATCACCTGCAGGAACTCGGCATGGGTTTTCCAGGGCTGCGACAGGTAACGACCGGGCACTCCATAGCCGGCATTGTTCACCAGCGTGTCAACCAACCAGCCCCGGGACTGCGTTTCCTCGAACAATCGTCGCGGCGCAGCAGGATCGGCCAGGTCTGCGGCGATTACTTCGCAGGCAACCAGCACCGACAGCTCGCGGGCCAGCGCCTGCAGGCGGTCAATCCTGCGCGCGGTCAGGATCAGCGGCTTGCCCCGGCTCGCATACTCGCGCGCAATCGCGGCGCCGATGCCGCTTGAGGCACCCGTGATGAGTGCATAGCCCGGTGGGCTGGCCTGGTGCATGTGATCTCCCCGTGGATAGGTCGATTGTGCCGGTTTTCAGAGCCGGCCAGGCACAGGCCGCGCCGATCCATGGCGCTCGCGCTAAACTTCGCCCAGTCCAGGGAGAACGAGCATGCGCGAACGGATCGTGGCCGGAAATTGGAAGCTGCATGGCGATCGCGGCTTTGCGCGCAGCCTGCTCGATGAGATCGTGGCATTGAAGCCCGAGGGGGTCCGCCTGGCAATCTTCCCGCCGATGCCATACCTGGGCGAGCTGGCCGGACGCTACGTTGACCAGGGCCTGGAGTTTGGCGCGCAGGATGTGGACCCCAATGAGCAGGGCGCCTACACAGGCGAGGTTTCCGCCCGGATGTTGCTCGACGTGGGCTGTCGTTATGCCCTTGTCGGGCATTCGGAACGACGCCATTTCCATGCGGAGACCTCCGAGTTGGTGGCCCGGAAATTCTTTGCCGCCAAGCGCGCCGGGCTGGTTCCCATACTTTGCGTCGGCGAAACCCTGCACCAGCGCGAAGCGGGGCAGACCGAGTGGGCCATTGAGCGTCAATTGGCCCCGGTACTCGCCGGGGGAGGCACCCGGGCCTTTGAAAACGCAGTGCTGGCCTACGAGCCCGTGTGGGCCATCGGCACCGGCAAAACCGCCAGTCCGGCCCAGGCGCAGGAGGTTCACGCCTTCATCCGTGGCGAATTGCGGGCCCTGGATGCTAATATTGCGGGCTCGCTTCCGATCCTTTACGGCGGCAGCGTCAAACCCGCCAATGCGGCCGAGCTGTTTTCCCAGCCCGACGTCGATGGCGGCCTGATCGGGGGAGCCTCACTGGTCGCCCGGGACTTCATCGCCATCGCTTCAGCGGCGGCCCGCAGAATGAAAACATGATCGACATCTTGCTCAATGTGTTCTACGTCCTCCTCGCGATCGGAATGATCGTGCTGATCCTGCTGCAACGCGGTGCGGGTGCCCAAGCCGGTTCAGGTTTCGGCGCAGGCGCTTCGGGCACCGTGTTTGGTGCCCGCGGGTCGGCCAACTTCCTGTCCAGCACCACCAAGTGGCTGGCAGGGCTGTTCTTCGCGCTCAGCCTGTTCATGGCCTACCAGGCGACCCATCGCGCGACGGCCAGCCCGGGCAAGCCCGACCTGGGAATCATGAGCAACGCACCGGTTACCCCAGCCAAGCCCGATGCCAATGTGCTTGCACCCGCGCCGGCGTCGATTCCGGTCGCGCCTGCTGCGTTGGAACCCGCGCCTCCTCCTGGCCAAGCCCCGGCCACGGCACCGGTCATTACGCCTGCAGCACCAGCCAACAAACCGGCCGAAACAACGGAGCCTTCCCCGGCAACGGTCCAGGACGGCAAGGGCGGTTGATCCGCTGGTATAATTTGCATCGCTTGCTCCGGTAACGAAGTCGGCAAAAAAGCCCAGATGGCGGAATTGGTAGACGCACTACCTTGAGGTGGTAGCGACTTAGGTCGTAGGGGTTCGAGTCCCCTTTTGGGCACCAATCACTGAATCGACCTTCGCCTGTCCTGCGGGCGCGGGTCGAAACGCGCCTCGCGGCGCTGGCAATGGAGTCGTCATGCTGGGCGAATATCTGCCGATCCTGCTTTTCCTCGCCGTATCGAGCGTGGTTGGCATTGCGCTGCTTGTACTGGGCGGCCTGCTCGGGCCGCAACGGCCGGACAGCGAAAAACTCTCGCCCTATGAATGCGGCTTCGAAGCCTTCGAGGACGCGCACATGCAGTTCGACGTGCGCTACTACCTGGTCGCCATCCTGTTCATCGTCTTCGACCTGGAAATCGCCTTCATCTTTCCGTGGGCGATCATCTTTCGCAGCCTCGGCGTCGTCGGCCTGATCGAGATGGGCATCTTCCTCAGCCTGTTGATCCTCGGCTTCGTTTACGCGTGGAAGAAGGGAGCGCTCGAATGGGAGTGATGCAGACAATCACCGATGCATTGCACAACCCGGTCCCGGTCTCGACCGTGGACGACATCCTGCGCCCGGGCGGCGACAACCCGCTGCTGGAAAAGGGCTATGCGGTTGCAAGCATCGATTCACTGATCAACTGGGCCCGCACGGGTTCGATGTGGCCGATGACCTTCGGGCTGGCCTGCTGCGCGGTGGAAATGATGCATGCGGGCACAGCGCGCCTGGACCTCGACCGCTACGGCGTGGTGTTCCGTCCCTCGCCGCGCCAGGCCGACGTGATGATCGTCGCCGGCACGCTGGTCAACAAGATGGCGCCGGCCCTGCGCAAGGTCTACGACCAGATGCCCGATCCAAAATGGGTGATCTCGATGGGCAGTTGCGCCAACGGCGGTGGTTACTACCACTATTCCTATGCCGTGGTGCGCGGCTGCGATCGCATCGTACCCGTGGATATCTACGTGCCCGGCTGCCCGCCCACTGCCGAGGCGCTGGTTTACGGCATCTTGCAGTTGATGAAAAAAATCCGACGTACCAACACCATTGCGCGCTGAGCCATGCCCGAACCGACATTGAGCTTTCCGGATCGTTTGAAGGCCCGCTTTGGCGAGCGCGCCCTGTCCGTCGTGCATGCGCACGGCGAGACGACGATGGAACTGGCGCCAGACAGCTGGATCGAGGTAATCCGCGCCTTGCGCGATGAACCGGAATTCGGCTTCGAACAGCTGATCGACGTCTGCGGCGTCGACTACCTGGGTTATGGCGATGACGAATGGGATACTTCGGACGTGAGTTCCGAAGGTTTCTCGCGCGGCGTCGAGGGCATGGGTCCGGGTCGCTTCGATTGGGAGAGTCGGCCGCGTGGCAAGGGCCCGGACAAGCGTTTTGCGGCGGTCGCCCATCTGCTTTCGGTCAAGCATAACCGCCGGATCAGGCTTCGTTCGTTTGCGCTGGACCATACGATGCCTATTGTGCCGAGCTTGACGGATCTGTTCCCGGTATCGAATTGGTTCGAGCGCGAAGCCTTCGACCTGTTCGGCA
>JBBRXD010000072.1:0-9469 GCA_038248775.1 Lysobacterales bacterium
CGAACGTCTGGCCGCTGGTGCCACCGGGCAAGTCGAATGTGCAAATGATGGGCTGCGCCGCGTGAGCATGGATTTCCACATCGAGCTCGACCACAGCGAAGGCGCGCTGATGCGCCTGCTGGGCACGATCGAACGACGCGGCTTTGCGTTGTTGAACCTGTCTGCCGATAAGCCCGATGAGGAAAGCTACGTCGTTCGCGTACGGCTTGGCGGCGGACGCGACCCGCAAGTGCTGTGCCGGCAGCTGGAACGCCTGGTGGAGGTGCGCGTGGTGAGGGTTGTCCCCCCGCCTCCCGAACCAGCCCCGCCACCAGGCTTCCAGGCTACCTGGCTGTAATCCCGATCCAATCCAATCATCCCTGCAGGAGAACCACCATGAACCAGCGAATTAGCAGCGAGTCGTCGATACGCACCCTCCGCGCCCTGCGCACACCGACTTGCGAGCACCACCATGACTCCGTCCTTCGAAACCCTGGCCGCACCCGACTTTGTTGAAACCGATCTTGCGGCATTCAACCTGCAACACACTGGCCGAAAGGCCGGCAGTCTGCGATCCGCTGCGCCACTGCATATCGTCACGCCCTTGCTCGATGCCGACATCAACGGGCGAAAGGTCGGGCTGAAGCTCGACAACCTGCAGCCCGCCCGATCCTTCAAGTTGCGCGGCATCGGCAAGCTTTGCCAATACCATGCCGATCACGGCGTCCTGCACTTCGTCTGTTCCTCCGCCGGCAATGCCGGCTATGCGGTCGCCTGGGCCGGCCGGGCGCTGGGCGTACCGGTAACGGTAGTCATCCCCGGCAGCACGCCCGATCATGTGCGCCGGCGCATCGCCTCGCTCGGTGCCCGCGTCCATGTCGTCGGCGACGTCTGGGATCACGCCAATGCTGCTGCGATGGAACTCGCGCGCTCGCCTGGCTGTGCCTTCATCCCTCCCTTCGACCATCCGATCCTCTGGCAAGGTCACTCGTCGTTGGTGGATGAACTGGTCCTGCAATGCGAGCGCGCGCCCGACGCAATACTGCTGGCGGTCGGCGGCGGCGGCCTGCTGCTGGGCGTGCTGGAGGGACTGGCCCGCGTGGGATGGCACGAAACGCGTGTATTCGCTGTCGAGCCCGAACGCGCTTGCTCACTGGGGCCGAGCTTGCAGAAAGGGCGCGTGGTCGAACTTGCGCAACCCCGTTCGGTCGCGAGCAGCCTATGCGTCAAGCGCGTCGCCCCGTCACTGGTCACCGCCTGTGCCGGGCGCAAGGTCACCCCACTCACCGTCAGCGACGACGAAGCAACCCAGGCCTGCGTGCGGCTTGCCGAGGACCATGGGCAAGTGGTGGAACCCGCCTGCGGCGCAGCACTCGCGCCACTCTACGCAGACCATCCGGCCCTGGCGGGAATGCGAAACGTAGTTGCGATCGTCTGCGGCGGAATAGTCGTCACCCTGGAACAACTGGCGCAGTGGAGCCGCGCGGAAAGCGTCTGATGGCATCTTGACCCAGCCACTTTTGGTGCTGCGCTCATTTGTTCCCGGATGTTGCGGCAGGTTTCGATACGGTCTGGCGAACGACAAACGGCGTGCCGGTCTGTGCGGCCAGTTGCCGGGCTTTTTCTGCGGCGCGCAGCAAGGCTTGCGGCGCTTTGAGCAAATCGGGGTCTTTAGAGTGCGAGACAGGCGCTTTCATGTTCAACCTTCCCCAAGTAAAACGGGCGGGATGCCCGAATTATCGTACAACTGCCAACTGTTCACCAGATATTTATAGCGATCGAAATTGCTTTCGCCAGCGGCAAAGCGTCGGCGCACCACATCGTCCGGCACACTGTGACCACCTTGTGCGACACGTGCGGCAACCCGCGCCAATGCCATTTCCGCGTCTGGCAGGGCAAGGAACATCAGCTTGACCACATAGCCATCCACACGCCATGCCGGAATCATCTGGGCATAGGTCAGGCCGGAAAGCGTCGTTTCAAAGGCGAAGCTCTCGCCGCGCCTGACGTGCTCGGCGATGGCTTCCAGCATCAACCGCCCCGCCTTGAAGGCGGCCAGTTCCGGCGCGAAAGGCGACAGCCCGGCGGCAATCAGGTCGGCATTGACGAAGTTCGGGCAGTTCGCTTCGTTCGGCAGGAATTCTCGCGCAAAGGTGGTTTTGCCCGCACCGTTCGGCCCGGCGATGATGACGATGCGCTTGTCGTTCATGGGGTAGCCTCCACCAGCGCTATCTCTTCATCGCTCAGGCCATACAGCGCATACACCAACTGCTCGATGTTGTCCTTGATGTTGACGGAAGGCCTCTTGGCTTCGAGGAAGAACTTGCGCGCACCGCCGATGCGCAAACTGTAATCCGGTGCTTTGGTCGAGTTTCCAACCTTGATCGCATCTTCGTGGATTACGTCGCGGTAGGCTTCCGCGTAACCCAGGCTGCTATCCATGTCCCAGCCCAACGCCTTGAACAGCGGATCAATGAAGTTGCGCCGCACCTGGGTTTCGTTGTATTTACCGTTGCGGTATGCGTCAAGATTGCGCTCGAAGTTTTCGACCAGGGTGAGGACGGCCTGTGGAGCGGACATGGCTTATTCTCGCGTCTTGATCTGTTGCAGGAGCGGCGGTTAAGAATAGCGCATCCAAAGCCACTCTTCCCTGAGGCTGTACCGATGGCTCACTTTATCAGGAAGCGCCGCATGACCGTCCGGCCTGCACTGGGGGTGGGGCACCTAGTTCCGCGCGCCGGCCTCGGCATCGAGCCACTGCACCAGCGCGGCGCGTGCCGACAGGTTGTGCACCGGCAACACCAGTACGTCGCCGGCACGCGACCAGTCCAGTATTGCGCGGGCAGCTTCCACTTCGGGAAGCAAGGTGCGCATCGCCGATGGCGGCAAGCCTAGGCGACGCAGTTCCGCCTGCAGCAAAGCGGGAACTTCACCGGGTTCGCGTCCGCGCAAATAGCCCTGCAAGTCCTTCAGTACGACGAAATCAGGACGGCCGGCAGCAGCGGCGCGTGCCAGCTGCGCAATGGCATCGTCGTCACGATTGCCCGCCTGGCCCAACATCAAGCCCATTCGGCCACCGGTCGCTTGACGCACCCGATCCGCGACCGCCAGCAAGCCGGCAAGACCTTCAGGGTTGTGCGCGTAATCAAGGAACACCGCCGCACCGCCAATCATCCAGCGCTCGAGCCGACCAGGATTGTGTTCGCGCCGGCTACCGAATTCAGCCATCACGGTGCGGATGGTCGCGGAAGGAATTCCCACCAATGCCGCCAGCAGCGCGGCGCCTGCCAGGTTGGCGATGTTGTAGCGCGCCGATCCGGACAAAGTCAGCGGCATGGCCGCGACCTCGCCCAGGTCATGGCTCGCGCCTTCCATCGACAGCAGCATCCGATTCGCGGACACACCGCAAGTGGCGCCGCCGCGCTGGCGATGCCGGATCATCAAGGCTTGTGAATCGTCGAGGGAAAACCAGGCGATGGGACAGTCGAGCGTGGCGGCTTTCGCCACCAGCAAGGCATCGTCGGCATTGAGCACGAGCACGCCGTCGGCACCGATGGCGCGCGCCAGCACGAGCTTGGCGTCGGCCAGTCGCGCCAGGTCGTGCACGCCGTATTCGCCGAAATGATCGTGACTGATGTTGGTGACGATGCCGGCGTTGGCGTGGTTTACCGCCAGCCCGCGGCGCAGTATGCCGCCACGCGCCGTTTCCAGCACGGCGGCCTGCACGCGCGTGTCGCGCAATACCTGGCGGGCGCCCGAGGGGCCGGAATAATCTCCACTGGCGACCTGTTCGCCATCAATGAAGATTCCGTCGGTGCAATTGAAGCCCGCGCGATTTCCCGCGGCGCGGAACATGGCCGCCAGCAGTCGTACCGTGGTGGTCTTTCCGTTGGAGCCGGTGACCAATACGGTCGGGATATCGTGCAGTCCGGTCCAGTCGACATCGGCCAGGCTCGAAGGCAACTCATTGAGCGGCCAGGTGCGACTACCCTGCCCTGCGCCGACCGACAGGAATTCATCGTCATGGAAGGCAGGTAGCCCGTGTTGCGCTGCGATTGCGAGCAGCATCATCGCTTTGCGGTTCGATTCCGCATCCGCGAAAAGGCGAATGGTTTCCACTGCTGAATCGAAATCCCAACTCGCGGGATGACCGGGCGCCTGCGGCAAGGGCAACGCTTGCGCCGCGACCGCCGCGCCTTGCCAGGCCCATTCGTTGACCTCGGTCGCCGACAGTAACTGGTCCAGCGGCGCGGTGAACGCCAGCGAGGCGCCGCCGGCATGCCGGTCGATCGAGATGGCAGGTTCCGGCCATTCCAGCGCGGCCACCATGCGACGCAGCCGCGACTCCCAATCCGCGATCTGCGCGTCGGTCGCCCCGAGCACGTCGGCTATCGCCGCGCACTCGTGGAAGTACAGGTTGGGTCCGGTCAGGCGCCTGGAGCTGTCGAAATAGCCGGGCGCGGACTCGCTCAGTCGTCCTCCTCGCGACCCAGGCGTACGCCACGTTCATCGCGCACCAGGCCCTCGATTTCTGTCACGGCTTCGTCTGCGCCCATCACTGGCGCAGGAGCAGCCACTTCGGTCTTGCGCAACGGCGCAGCGCCTTCCGCGCGGAACTTGATCACCTGCTTCCATGAACGGGTCAGTGCGTCAGCGAATATCAGCACCAGGTCGCCGGGCTGGCCCATGCGCAGGGCCGCATCAATGGCTTCCTGCTCGTCGGGGATGATGCTGATCTGCGACTCATCCACGCCGCCCGATTTCAGGGTTCGGGCGAGGATCAGTGGCACTTCGTCGCCGTCGCGGCCACGCAGGCCGTCGTCGCGGCGGCAGACGTAATGATCGAAGCGACCTGCAACAGCCTCGGCAATCGCACGGATATCTTCGTCACGACGATCGCCGGGGCCAGCCATCACGACGATGCGGCGACCCTGTACATCCAAGCGCTGCGCCAGGTCGGCCATCACACCGACCGCATGCGCGTTGTGGCCGTAATCGAAGATGACCTTGAACGGATGTTCATCGAACACGTTCATGCGGCCCGGAGCCTGGAAGAAAGTACTGCCGAAAGTACGCAGGCCCTGGCGGATGGCATCAAGCTTGATGCCCATCGAAAACGCCATGGCGGTGGCAAACATCGCGTTCTGCACGTTGTGCAGCGCACGACCCTCGAGCGTGGCCGGCACCAGGTGCGTCCACAGCAACGGAATGTGGCTGCCCTTGTCATACAGGGTAATCATCTGGCCGTTGATGCCTGCTTCCAGCGCACAGGCGCGACCACCTGCGCGGATATGCTCGCGAACCAGCGCGTGTTGCGGATTCATGGTGACGTAGCAGATGGATTTGGCGTCGGTGTATGCGGCCATCTTCAACATCAGCGGGTCGTCGGCGTTGAGCACGGCGCAGTCCCGTGCCACTTCGACAATGATCCGTTTGACTTCCGCCAGTTGTTCCAGCGTGTCGATGCCCTTCATGCCCAGGTGGTCGGCGGCGATGTTCAGCACCGCGCCCACATCGACGAAGGGCACGCCCATGCCGGCGCGCAGCAGGCCGCCGCGCGCAGTTTCAAGGATCGCCATGTCGATCTGCGGGTCGGCCAAGACCATCCGTGTTGCCATGGGACCGGTCATATCGCCTTCCACAGTGCGCTGGCCGTCGATATAGACGCCGTCGGTGGTGGTCAAGCCGGGCGTGAAGCCCGCCATCTTGGTGATGTGCGAGAGCATGCGCGCCGTGGTCGTCTTGCCGTTGGTGCCGGTAATGGCGGCGATCGGCACCCGCGATGGCGAGCCCGGCGGGAACAGCATGTCGATCACCGGGCCGGCAACATCGCGCGGCGTTCCTTCGCTCGGCGCCACGTGCATGCGGAAGCCCGGCGCAGCATTCACTTCGCAGATGCCGCCGCCATGGGTCTGGTAGCTTTCGGCGATGTTGTCGCTGAGGAAATCGACGCCACCCACGTCCAGACCGATCGCCTTGATGGCACGCACCGCCATGTCGCGGTTATCCGGATGGATGATGTCGGTGACATCGGTCGCGGTACCGCCGGTGGAAAGATTTGCGGTCGAGCGCAGGTAGACGACCTGGTCCGCCTTCGGCACCGACTCGCGATCGTAGCCAACTCGGCCGAGCATCATTTCCGCCTGCGCATCAAGTTCGAGCCGGGTCAGCACTTTTTCATGGCCGACGCCGCGGCGCGGATCGAGGTTCACCACTTCCACCAGTTGCGCGACCGTACTCACGCCATCGCCAATCACATGGCCGGGCGTACGCCGAGTGGCTGCGACGAGTTCGCCATTGACCACCAGCAGGCGATGGTCATCGCCGGTTACAAACGTTTCAACAATCACCGAGCGCGAGTGTTCACGCGCAGTGCGGAAACCGGCGACCACTTCTTCGTCATTGGTCAGGCGAATCGAAATGCCACGGCCATGGTTGCCGTTGTAGGGCTTGGTCACCACCGGATAACCTATGCGACGCGCCGAGCGCTTGGCCTGGTCTTCCGTTTGCACCAGTTCCTGGCGCGGTACCGGCAGGCCGAGGGAGGCGAGGATCTTGTTGGTCTCTTCCTTGTCGCTGGCAAGTTCCACCGCGATATGCGAAGTTTTGCCGGTGATCGTCGCCTGGATGCGCTGCTGGTATTTGCCATAGCCCAGTTGCACCAGCGACTGCGAGTTCAGGCGCAGCCACGGAATGTTGCGTTCTTCAGCCGCGTGCACGAGCGATGCCGTGGACGGCCCGAGCGCCCGGCGTTGCGCGTAGCGGATGAACTCATCGCGCGCGGTCGGCCAGTCCCAGTCCGCAGGCAGGATGCCCTGGGTCTGCAGCGTCTCTGGCAGCAGGGACGTAAGCAGGCGCATGGCAAGCTCACCCGCCTCGATGCCTTCCTCGCGCTGCGCATACTCGTACACCACGGAGTAGACGCCGGGCTTGCCGGTGCCGCGGGTCTTGCCGAAGGTGACCTGTTCACCGGCCACGTTCTGCAATTCAATCGCGACGTGTTCAAGCACGTGGCCCAGCCAGGTGCCTTCGTCTTCGCGCAGCCTGCGCACGAAGCCACCCGGCTCGCCATAGGAACAACCATGTTCGGCCAACCCCGGCAGCGCCTGCAGCAGGCCGTCTATGAAGGAATCACCGAGCTTGGCCGAAGGCCAGTTCTCGAGCTCGCCCAGGTCCAGCTCCAGCCGGATGACTGGAAAATGCGCGTAGAGGGAGGGGCCTACGTAAACGGAACGGTCCAGGATGCGCATCTTTGTTTCCCTCGCTTGCTGCGGTTTGCGCCACGGGTGGCGCTATCGGTCAATCAGATTTTGGGTCGGGCCAGCTTGCCCGCGCTTGCATCGCGCGTGTGCAGGTTGAAATGGGTTCCCGCCACCAGCAGGTGCAGCTTGATTCCGAGCATACAGACCGGCTGGCCTTCGGCCACCAGGTCCATGGACGAAAATTCGATGCCGCTGGCGTCGATCAGCGTGATGCTGCCGCTACCCTCGACCTCGATGACATTGGCGGGACTGATGAAAGCGGCAGTGTCCTCGTCCAGCCCGACGCCGACCGCGAACGGGTTATAGGCCATCGCCGTGAGTAGCCGGCCGATGCGGTCGCGCTGGCGGAAATGCTGGTCGATGATGACCCGGTTGGTCAGGCCCAGGCCCGGCGCCAGGCGCACGCTGCCAGCGATCGGCGATGCGCCTTCTTCGCCGAAGGCGATCATGTGTTCGCTGATGAAACTGGCGCCCGCGCTGGTGCCCGCCACATGCACGCCTTCGGCATTGCGCGTGCGCACCAGCTTGGCCACGGGCGTGCCGCCCAGGATGGTGGACAGACTGAGCTGGTTGCCGCCGGTGAAGAAGATGCCGGTTGCCTCGCCGATGCGGCGCAAGCTTTCGGGATTGTCGCATTCGGCGCGCGAATCGAAGTCCACGCTGGACACGCGGCCGGCGCCCAGGCCGGAGAATATCTGTTCGTAGCGGGCACCGGTGTCGGCCAATCGGCTGGCCGTCGGCAGCACCACGATGTCGGCATCGCGGCCGCCGCAAAGCTCGACGAAGCGCTGCAGGATCTGCGGCTTGTTTTCCTTTTCCTCTCCACCGCCGATCGGCACGATCCAGCCACGGGTGGAACCTTCAGGAACCTGGCTCGGGCACATCAGCAACCGCCCCCGGGCGATGTCCGCGACGCGCGACAACGCGCCCGCATGCAAGCTTCACTCATCAGACGGCTCACGATAAACAATGGCGTAGTATCCCACAGCGGCCGGGGCGGCCGGCGCTGGAGCTATCGCGGCCAAGGCCGCTCCCACTAGAAGGCCGCTCCCACTTGGCAGTGCTCGAATCAGGCCGTGGGCGCGACGGCTGAAGGCAAAGGCTGCAGCGCCGGATCGAGAACGAGCCGTTCGTCAAAGACAAAACAACCGCCCTCATAGCCTTCCCCGCCCACCTGCTCAAAGTAGGCCAGGATGCCGCCTTCGAGCTGCAGAACCTCGCCGTAGCCGGCCTCGGCCATCCACGGCGCGGCTTTTTCGCAGCGGATGCCGCCGGTGCAGAAACTGACCACGGCCTTGCCCTTGAGCGCATCGCGTTGCGATTCCAGCGCGGCGGGAAGCTGGGTAAACCGGTCAATCGGCAGTTTAATCGCGTGCCTGAAACTGCCGAAGGCGACTTCCTGCTGGTTACGAGTGTCGAGCAGGATCAGTTCACGCCCGACATCGTCGTGCCCCTGCCGCAACCAGTCGCGGAGGGTCGTGGGTGACACGGAAGGCGCCCTCAGCGGGTTACCGGCGCGGGTTCGCCCACCGAAGCTGATGATTTCACGCTTCACTTTCACCCGCAGCCGCCGGAACGGTCGCGAGTCGCTTTGGCTGAAGCGGGGCGTCATGCCCTGGAACCGGACATCGCGACCCAGGTCCTCCATCAGGCCACGTACGGCCTCTGGCTGACCGGCCAGGAACAGGTTGATGCCTTCCGGGGCCACCAGCACCGAACCTTTCAGGTCGCGCGCCTCGGCGATGTCGCGCAGCCATCCGGCGAGCCCACCCGGGTCGGCGATCGCGACGAAGCGATAGGCGGCGACATTGAGGATCAAGGCCATGCGGGACGACGCGAGCCAGGCCTCAAGCCGGGCCGATGTAGTCCCGCTTGCCGACCTCCACGCCGTTGTGGCGCAGGATCGCGTAGGCCATCGATAGGTGGAAATTGAGATTCGGGGTCGCAAACCCGACGAGGTAGGCAAAGCCGGTGAATTCCAGGGTTTGCGAACCCGCCTGGATGGTGATCTCGCGATCTTCCGACCCGGTCAGGGCAGTCTCGTCGATGCTGTCGATGAAAGCCTGGACCTTGGCGATGCGCGCCTTAAGTTCCGGAATGCTGGTTTCACTGTCTTCGTGCTTTGGATTGTCGATGCCCGCCAGCCGCGCCATCGGACCCTTGCCGAAATCACAGGCGATCTGCACCTGGCGGATCAGCGGGAACATGTCCGGGGCAATGCGCGAACC
>JBBRXD010000073.1:0-9457 GCA_038248775.1 Lysobacterales bacterium
GTGGATGGCTCTCACATCCGCACGTTGTTGCTGACCTTCTTCTATCGGCAGATGCCGGAACTGATCGAGCGCGGCCACATCTACATCGGCCTGCCGCCGCTGTACAAGATCAAGCAGGGCAAGAACGAGCTGTACATGAAGGATGATGCGGCGCTAAACGCCTACCTCGTCAACAACGCGATTGAAGGCGCCGAGTTGCGCGTCAGCGCCGACGCGCCGCCGATCCCGGGCCCGGCCCTGGAAAAGTTGCTACTCGATGTCGTGGCCGCCAACGAAGTGATAGATCGCCACGCCTATCGCGTGGACCGCGCCGTGTTGGAGGCCCTGCTGGAGGCGCGCCCGCTTACCGCCGACGATTTCGTCGACGACACGCGCCTGCGCGACTGGTGCGTGTCGCTGGAAAACGAACTCAATGCGTCCGGCCTTGGCCGTCCGCGCTATTCAGTGCGCGTGCAACCGAGCAACGACGGCCAGGTCGGAGCCTTGCTGATCGAAAAACGCCACCACGGCCTGAGTTCCATCCAGACCCTGGCGGTGAACCAGTTGTTGCACGGTGAGCTGCGCCAGATCAACGAGATCGCCGCGCAGCTGCACGGGTTGCTGCAGCCCGGTGCCAGCGTGTCGCGCGGCGGCAAGACCCAGGCCATTACCCGGTTCCGCCAGGCGCAGGAATGGTTGCTGGAAGAAGCCAAGAAGGGCCGCGCCATCCAGCGCTTCAAAGGCCTGGGCGAAATGAATCCCGAGCAACTCTGGGACACCACGGTCAATCCCGAAACTCGGCGCCTGCTGAAGGTGCGCATCGAGGACGCCGTGGCCGCGGACCAGATCTTCTCCACGCTGATGGGCGATGTGGTCGAGCCCCGCCGCGAGTTCATCGAGGAAAACGCCCTGCGCGTCGGCAACCTGGACGTCTGACCCGGGCCTCGCCGGAGACCGGGTTAGACCGGAACAGGCTGTGCCGGACGGCCCGCGCCGGCCATTGCCGCGTCGTTAAGGCGCGATGCCCTACAACTGTCCGGGAACCACCCAGGTCCGCAATTGGCCGCCAACGACCGCCTGGGCGCGGCCCTTGAGGCAGACGGCCATCCCCCGTACGCTTTGCAGCCATTGCCTCGTCCCGCCTCACTGTCGTTTTGATTCCGGAGAGCCTCATGAAGAAGTCGCTGTTGTTGTGCGCGGTCCTGGCCGCCCTGTTGAATCCCTTGCCGGTTGCAACGGTCAGCGCGCAGGCCGGCGGCGTCGACGCGCCGCAGGCCAACACCCGCGCCGGGCGCAAGGCCCGCGAGGAAAAGAAGAGTGGCGCCACCAACGTGGCCCAGACCTATCCCAAGGCGACCCGCGTTGCGCCCAAGCAAGCCGGCGAACCGAAGCTGTCCAAGCAGTTGGCTGCGCTGTTCGAACTGCAAACCAAGAACGACAGCGAAGATGAAATGATCGCCAAGGCTGATGAACTGCTCGCCGATGCGCGCGCCAATGCCTTTGACAAATCCAGCGCGGCCTACCTCGCCGGTGGCGCGTGGCAGTCGAAGGAGAGCAAGGACTATTCCAACACCATCAAGTATTACAAGCAGTCCGTCGAATTCAACGGCCTGCACAACAACCTGCACTACCAGGCCATGCTGCAGGTCGCGCAGATGCTTGACGCCGACGATAAGCATACGGAAGCGCTGACCTACGTCGACCGTTTCCTGGCCGAAACCCAGTCCGAGGACGAGCGCGCCATCGCGATCAAGAACCAGATCCTGCTGGGCATGGGCAAGCCCGACCAGGCGGTTGCCTTCCTGGAAAAGCAAGCCGCCGCCAAGCCTGGCGACAAGAAGCTGCAGATGAATCTCGCCAGCCTCTACCAGGATGCCGGCCAGGAGGCCAAGGCGCTGGCCATTCTTGACCGTATGCGCAAGGACGGCCTGTTCACCGAGAGCCGCGACTACGATGTTGCCTGGCGCCTGCTGGCCAACAGCAACGACCGCCAGAAGGACGCGATCGTCCTGATCGAGGAAGGCATGAACAAAGGCATCCTCCAACCCGGGCACGACACGTACGCCTACCTGGGACAGACTTACTACGCCGCCGGCGAAACCGACAAGGCGATCGCCGCCTGGACCAAGGGCGCTCCGCTGAGCAAGAACGGCGTGAGCTTCCTGAACCTGGCCAAGGCCCAGCAGGACAAGGAACGTTACCCCGACGCCAAGGCCGCGGCCGAGCAGGCGCTTGCCAAGGGCGTAACCAAGCCGGGCGAAGCCTGGCAGGTCATCGCCATGAGTGAGGCTGGCTTGGGCAACAAGGCCGGCGCCATCTCGGGCTACCGGGAAGCGGCAAAGTACCCGGAAACCAGGAAATGGGCCGAGTCCGAACTGCGTCAAGCTTCGGGAAAGTGACGGTTGGTAATGCCAGCGCCTTCGTATAAGCTAATAGGTTCACGCCGCTGGAAAGCAGTGGGTCGCTGCGCTTGTGCGCCGCGAGAACGAATGATCGAGCCGCCACCCGCATGACGGATTTACAGACCAGCTTCGATACTCCCAAACAAACGTTCAGCTGGCCGCGCATCGCGGGCACCTCGTTTGCGATTGCATTGCACGTGGTCGTCTTCATGACATTGATGGCTCCTGTCACTTCGCAGAAGGCAGCCGACAAGGAAGATGACGTGACGCTCGTCAACTTCATCGAGCCGCCCAAGCCACCGCCACCGCCGCCGCCGCCGCCGAAGGAACCGCCCAAGACGATCACCCGCATCGTCGACGCGCCCAAGCCGACTGCCGTGCCGCCGCCGCCCGAAGCGCCGCCGATTGTCTACAACGACCCCAGTCCGGTCTCCACGCCCGCCCCGCCGCCGGCGCCACCGGCACCGGTTGCCGCGCCGTCGGATTTTGGTGGTTCGGTCGACCCGACCGGTCGGGCGTTGAACAAGCCGATCTATCCGCCGGAAGAAATGCGCCGCGGAATCACCGGCACCGCGTTGCTTACGCTGACCTACGACCTTTCCTGTAACGTCACCGGCGTCGAGGTCAAGCGTTCCAGCGGCAACCGAAACCTGGACCGGGCCGCCGTCAAGGCTGCCAACCGCTGGAAGATCAACCCGGGCATGCGCGGAGGGGTAAGCGTTGCTGGTCAGGTCGATGTCCCCGTCGAATTCACTCTTTAACGACTAAATACTAGAAGGTCATATTTATGCTGCAGGACATCCTCATCAACACTGCCGCTGCCGCCGCGGCCGCCGCACCGGCCGTCACCAACGCCGAATCCCTGCAGAAACTGGGTTTCAGCCACATGGTCCAGAACATGGATTTCGTCAGCGCAGGCGTGCTGGTGGTCCTGGTGGTCATGTCGGTCGGCGCCTGGTGGTACACCATCGTCAACCTGATCAAGAACGCGGTCATCCGCACTCGCGCCGACCGCGTGATGCGCACGTTCTGGGAAACCCCGAACGCGCAGGACGCGATCCGCTTCATGGAAGAGCAGAAGTCCAACGAGCCGTTCTCCAAGATCGCCCTCGATTGTGCCCAGGCCGCCGCGCACCACCAGCGTCATGAAGGCAGCCGCCTGGTCGAAGCCCTGAACCGCTCCGAGTTCATCGATCGTGCCCTGCGCCAGGCTGTCACGCGTGAAAGCGCCAACCTGGAAAATGGCCTGACCTGGCTCGCCACCGTTGGCGCCACCGCGCCCTTCGTCGGCCTGCTCGGCACCGTCTGGGGCATCTACCACGCCCTGCTCAGCATCGGTGAAAGCGGCAGCTCGTCCATCGACGCCGTCGCCGGCCCGGTCGGCGAGGCGCTGATCATGACCGCCATCGGCCTGGGTGTCGCCATCCCGGCCGTGCTTGCCTACAACTACTTCGTGCGCGTCAATCGCGACACCTACTCGAAGTTCGACACCTTCGCCCACGACCTGCACGACTTCTTCGCCACCGGTTCCCGCGTGGGCGAGGTCAAGCGCTAACTCCGGCAACCGAGGCCCACAGCCATGGCTTTCAGTTCAAACTCCAGCGGCGGCGGCCCGATGGCCGACATCAACGTCACGCCCCTCGTGGACGTGATGCTGGTGCTGCTGATCATCTTCATGATCACGGCGCCCCTGATGACGCACAAGGTCGTGGTCAAGTTGCCCGAGGCCTCGCTCAGCACGAAGCCCACGCTGACCACGCCACCGGTCACGCTGGCGATCAAGTCCGATGGCTCGCGCTACTGGAATGACGAGCTGGTCACTGCCGCACGCCTCGACCAGTACATGGGCGTGATCGTGCAGAGGGACCCGCAGCCGCAGGTCAACATCCGCGCCGACGCGACCACCAAGTATGGCGTCATCAACGACGCCGTGCAGACGCTGCGCAAGGCTGGCGTTCGCAAGGTCGGGTTCGTTTCCGGACCCGAGCGCGACAACTAAGTACAGGGACTCGAGATGGCATTTGCTTCCAACTCTGGCGGCGGCCCCATGGCCGACATCAACGTGACGCCCCTGGTGGACGTCATGCTGGTGCTGCTGATCATCTTCATGGTGACGGTGCCTGCGCTGTCGTATCCGATCCAGGTCGACCTGCCGCAGCCCAGCACCATGCCGCCGCCGCCGGGCATGCCGCCGCCGCCGATTCGCATCCGCATCGACGCCGCAGGAGGCGTCAGCTGGAATGGCAGCCCGGTGGGTATGGGCATCCTGCAGTCGCAGTTTGATGTTGAAGGCGCACGCGGTGACACGCCGGCGGGCACCATCGACGCCACCAAGCAGCCCGCCATCGAGATCGAAACCGATCGCGACGCCGAATACGAAATGCTGGCCAAGGTGCTGTCCCGCGCCAAGAATGCAAACCTGGTCAAGATCAACTTCGTGGATGTGGCAACGCAGTAAACGCCACGAGCGATCGCCACAAGCCAACGCCGCCCTCGGGCGGCGTTTGTTTTGGTCAGGTAGCTGCGATTATGCGCAGGTAGGCACGAACCGTGGCGTCCAGGCCGGCGTAAAGCGCCTCGCCGATCAACGCATGGCCGATCGATACTTCCGATACGCCCGGCAGCGCTTTCAGGAAGGCGCCCAGGTTGGCCTGGCTGAGGTCGTGGCCGGCATTCACCGCCAATCCCAACGATTGCGCCTCGGACGCTGTGGCTGCGCAGGCTGCCAGTTCGGCCGAGTAATCGCCCGCCGCGAATGCCTCGGCGAAGGGCCCGGTATAGAGCTCGATCCGGTCGGCGCCCAGGGCCGCCGCCAGCGGCAGGTTGCGCGCGCCGGCATCCATGAACAGCGACACCCGGGCGCCCGCCGCCTTGAAGTCCGCGACCAGCGGCGCGAGTGCCGCATGGTCGCGCGCCAGGTCGAAGCCGTGGTCCGAGGTCAACTGTCCATCGCCGTCGGGTACCAGCGTCACCTGTTGCGGGCGCGTCTCGCGCACCAGCGCCAGCAAGCCCGGGTAGCCGCCCCGCGGCGGCGCGAACGGGTTTCCCTCAATGTTGAATTCGACCCGGCCGCGTGCCAGGGCGGCCAAAGCGCGGACATCGCCAGGACGGATATGGCGTTGGTCCGGGCGCGGATGCACGGTCAACCCGCCGGCGCCGGCGGCCATCACCGCGCGTGCCGCGGCCACGACATCAGGCTCGTCGCCACCGCGAGAGTTGCGCAACACGGCCACTTTGTTCACATTGACGCTCAATACGGTCATGGGGAGTGATTCGTTGGAAGGGGCAGTAGTCAAAGCATCGCCAGAAACAGCCCGTGACTTGGGCTGGTCAGCACAGTACCGTTTCCGCCGGGTGTCGCATACTGCGGCAATGACTCGCCATTTCCTCGTGCGCGCCTTGCTGGCGATGCTGCTTGCCGCGTTCTTGGTGGCCGGCGCCATGGCCGATACCCTGCACGGCACGCCTCTGCTTCGCCGATATCTTCCCGAAGACTACAACGCCACGCCGCAGCACTGGGCGATCGCCACCGACAAGCAAGGTCGCCTTTACGTAGGCAATGGCGAGGGTGTGCTCCGCTACGACGGTGAAACCTGGAGCCTGATAAGCCTGCCGGGCAAGCAATTCGGCCGTGACGTGGTTACCGGTCGCGATGGCCGCATCTACGTCGCCAGCTACGACACCTTCGGCTGGCTGCAGGCTGCGCCTGACGGTGAAATGGTCTACCAGGAGCTGCTGACCGCGGTCGGCCTGAAAGGCCGCGAACGTGACCTGGGCGATGTCTGGCAAATTATCGTTACCGACGAAGGTACCTATTTCCGCGGCGAGCGGATGCTGCACTACCTCAGCTACGACCACAAGACGGTCAAGCATTGGCCGCTGGATGAAAACCAGCGGAGCTTCTTCGCCCAGGGCAACCAGCTCTACGCGCGCATCGCCGGCAAGGGCTACTGCCGTTTCGTTGATGGCAAGTTCGAGTTGCTGCCCGGCGGCGAAAGGTTTGCCAACCAGAGCTTGCCAGGCGTCATCAATCGCGGCAGTTGGCAGCTTCTGGTCGGCGAGCTGGGCTTCTACCGTGCCGACGAGCAAGGCGTGAGGCCGATTGCAAACGGCGCGGGTGCAGAATTGCGCGACGCCAGCGCCTACGTTACCTATGGCTTGCCCGACGACAGCTTCGTGGTCGGTACGCTGAAGGGAGAACTATTCCGCTACGGCCCGGATTTCAAACTGCGCGAGCGCGTCAACCTGGGCAGTTTCGGCGTAGTTGCCTTGGGCAGCGACCAGGAAGGCGGCCTATGGGCTGCGACCGAAGGCGACCTGATCCGGATGTCACTGCCATCGCCGTGGTCTTTCATCGGCGCGGCCCAAGGCCTCGCCGGCACCGCCTACGATTTCGAATGGCACGACCAGGCGCTGTGGGTGGCCGGTACGCGCGGCGTCATGCGCGTCAGCGCCGGTGAACACGGCCGCATCCAGGTGCGCGAAACCGGTTGGGTAGATCTGGAAGCGTTTGCATTGGCGAGCACCGATGCAGGCCTGTTGGTGGCACATCGCAATGGAATGCTCGTGCTTGATCCGGGCGCTACCGAACCGCGCCCGGTGCTCGAGGCCAATGCTGAAAGCGTGCTTCAAATCGTCGCCTCGCGCTTTCATCCGGACCGCCTGTACGGATTGGGCGACAAGCACCTTTACGTCCTGCAACTCGAGGACGGCCGCTGGGGCCTGGGTTATTCGATCGCGCTGGAAGGCGCCAGTGCGTCGACCCTTATCGAGACCGGGCCGGAGCAAGTGTGGCTAGATAATTCCCGCGGCGGTCCGCAGCGCTGGACGCTCGATCCGATGCGCAAGGGAGCCTCGCGCAAGGAAGTGTTCGGCAAGGGCCAGGGCATCGAGCTCGACCCGGTCGCAGGCAGCTTCCTGTTCCTGCTCGACGGCCAGATCCATGTGATCAGCGGCGAGCACGGATTCCGTTTTGACGGCAAGCAATTCATGCCCGATGTCGGTCCGCCCTTCACCCTGGTGGATCGGCCAAATGAGCTGTCGGTCGAACAGACGCCGCTGGGTACCTATGCGTTCACTCGGCGCCAGCTGTGGTTTCGCGCGCCAAAAGCAACCCAGTGGAAGCCCCTGTACCTGGGCTCGCAATTGGCTGCAGGCTACGGTCGCCTGCGTTTCAACCAGGACGGCGTGTTGCGCATCGCCACCTGGAGCGGATTGCTGCAGTACAACCCGGCCGAGAAACAACCCGCGCCGGAACCGTTGCTGCTGGGCTTCGAGCTGGTCACGGCGGAAAGTCCTGATGGCCAGGAGCTGCGCCGGCTGCCGAGTTCCTCGGCTGGCAAGACGGTGGAGGTTCCTTCCGGCTACCGCCTGCATTTCCGCTACGGCCTGGTCAGCATGGACAGTGGCCTGGAGTTCCGCTATCGCATCAACGGCTCGGGCCTGCCCGATGCGTGGAGCAACTGGACCGATCGCGAGTTGTTCATTCGCACCATCACCCATGGTGAATACCTGCTTGAAGTGCAGGCGCGCACGCGCAGCGGGCGCCTGGCCGCGCCCACCAGCTATCGCTACAGGATCCTGCCCCGCTGGGACCAGATCATCTGGGTTCGCGTGCTTATTGGTCTGACCCTGCTCGGCATCGGCATCTTGCTGGTGCAGGAGTTCGTGCGCCGTCGCACCCAGCGTTACGTCGAAACCAATCGCAAGCTCGAGGCCCGGATTGGCGAGCGTACGCACGAGCTCGAAGCGGTGAACCGCAAGCTCGCGGAGCTGGCAACCGAAGATGCGTTGACCGGCGTGGCCAATCGTCGCGCGCTGGAAAATGGATTGCAGCGCGAGTGGTATCGCTGCCTTGACCAGCGTCGTCCCTTGTCGGTGTTGATGATTGATGTCGATCATTTCAAGCGCTACAACGATGCGCACGGCCACCTGGAAGGCGACGTGCTGTTGCGTATCATCGCGCAACAGCTGTATGCCCTGCACGATCCCAAGCGCGAGCTGCTGGCCCGTTATGGCGGCGAGGAGTTTGCGTTGTTGCTGCCCGGCGTGCACCAGGACGACGCGCTCAGTCGCGCTGAGAAAATCCGCATCGGCATGCAGCAACACATCGGCGAAACCACCATCAGCATCGGCGTGGCCGGCTTCGTGCCGACCACGCAGGGCGATTCGATGAACCTGCTGCGCCGGGCCGATGCCGCGCTCTACCGCGCCAAACGGGCGGGCCGCAATCGCGTGGAAGTCGATACCGACGCGCCGGCCTGATCAGCCGCCAAGCAGATAGGCCGTCAGTCGGAGTTGCGCGGCATCGCGCAGTGCGACTACGGCGGTATGTTGATGCGATGGCGACCGTCGGAAGAATTGCCAGCGCTCGGCATCGCCGGCATCCGTGGGAGGGTCCAGCAAAACGGGCGTGTCGGCGTGCACGTCAAAGCGCCAGCGCGGGGTGTAGCCGAAGATGCCGGTGCCGGTGGCCTTGCAGCTCGCTTCCTTGGCCGTCCACAAACGCAGGAACGCCCGCCGCGCCGAATCCGCGTCCATCAACTGCAGCGCATCGGCTTCCTGGGCGCTGAACCAGCGTCGCGACAGGCGATGGACTGGCGGCGCGCGATCGATGCGTTCCAGGTCCACGCCGACCCTGCCTTGCCTGCACACGGCGACCAGCGTGCCGCCACGGGTATCGCTGAGATTGAAATCCGGCGCACCTTCGTGGCGCAGGAATGGGCGGCCTTTTTCTTCACGACCAAAGGCGAGCGCCTCGGGGGCGATGCCGACATGCACCGCGAGCACGCCGCGCAGCAGGCGATCGACGCGTTGCCGACGCGGCTCGGGCGGGTCTTGCGATTCAAGGTCCGGACACCAGTGCAGGCGCAGCTCGAGGGGCGCCAGCGGCGGAGCTTCGGCCGCGCGCAGCAGCGGCCAGGGCAGGGCGATCAGGGCGGCGGTTCGCTGCCGGGGTTGCCGGGATTTGATTGCGCGCCAGCCCGGCGTGCTTCGGCTTGCTCGCGCAGCCTGCGCAATTCGTCGGGGCTGATGATCTGCGTGTCGTTGCGCGCGCCGCTGGAGATGCGGGTGGA
>JBBRXD010000074.1:0-9424 GCA_038248775.1 Lysobacterales bacterium
GGCAGCAGGCTTGGCTGCAGGCTTGGCTACTGGCTTGGCTACTGGCTTGGCTGCAGGCTTGGCTACTGGCTTGGCTACTGGCTTGGCCGCTGGCTTGGCAACCGGCTTTGCTGCGGCCTTGGTTGCTGGCTTCGCGACCGGCTTCGCTGCGGGCTTGGCAGCCGGTTTGGCCACCTTGCTGGACTTGGCAGCAAGCGCGGGCTTCGCAGCCTTGGCCGGAGCCTTGCTGGCGACGGGTTTCTTGCTGGGCTTGGTCGCTGGCTTGGGAGTGGGTTTGGCGGCCTTCTTGGCCGGCTTTGCTGGGGATTTCTTGGCTACGGTCTTGATGATCTTCTTCACTTGCTTGGGAGCGGCCTTCCTGGCCGGGGACTTCTTCACGGGTTTTGCAGCCTGCTTGGGCTTGGCCTTCGCAGGTTTTGCAGCAGGCTTCGCCTTCGCCGGCTTCATGGCCTGCGGGGCGGGTTTCCTGGTAGCGGCTTTGGCAGCTTTCTTTACTGTTTTCTTGGTGGCCACTCGGATGTTCCTCGCTTTCCTTGAGTCACGAAGGCGGCGTGTTATAGCCTAGTCCTCGACAAGCGGCAACCTTATCCTCATCGCCATGGCCGCGCAAATGTTCCGATCCTTCATAGTTTTCCTGCTTCGCGGCTACAAGTTGTTGATAAGTCCACTATTGGGCCAGCGCTGTCGCTTTTACCCCAGTTGTTCGACGTACACGATGCAGGCGGTTGAACGCTTTGGCGTCTTCCGGGGTCTATGGCTGGGTGCGCGGCGCATCGGTCGCTGCCATCCCTTCCATCCCGGAGGCCACGACCCCGTGCCCGAACATCCATCGAAGCACCAACCGTGAGGCCCAGTCACCTCCTGGCGGGCTTGCGCAACGCTGCCCTTGCACTCGCCGGCCTGGCCGCGGGGAACCTTCAAGCGGCGGTTGACTGCGCGACACTGCGCACTGCCGCTGTGCCAGCGCAGCTGCCCCAGGGCGGCATCGTGCGTGGGCGAGTACCCGCGGGCAGTGAACTGTCGATGCTCGGCGCCGAATCGATGGGTGATGCCGCGCTTGCCATCAGGAATCTGCGCGTCGGCAGTAAAGGTGAATTCGTCTTCGGCGTCGGCCGCGATGCGAGCGGTCCGGTTCGACTGCATCTTGAAACGTCCGATGGCATGGCATGCGACTTTGAAGTAACGGTTGCATTGCGCGAGTGGAAACTCGAGCGTGTTGATGGCGTGCCCGAATCCACCGTTGATCCGCCACCCGCCATCGCGGCACGGATCGAACGCGAACAGGCGCTCGTGGCCAAGGCGCGCGAGCGCGACGACGAACGCAGTGATTTCGAAATCAGCTTCGACTGGCCCTTGACCGGACGCATCAGCGGCGTCTACGGAAGCCAGCGCATCTATAACGGCAAACCAAAATCTCCACACTCCGGGCTGGACGTGGCCGCTGCCAAGGGCAATCCCGTGCTGGCGCCCGCCGGCGGCATTGTTACTTTCGCCAATCCCGACCTCTACCTGACCGGCGGCACGGTGCTGGTCGATCACGGCCACGGCTTGAGCTCGAGCTTTCTGCACTTGAGCCGGCTGGATGTCAGGGTCGGCCAGCGTGTCGAGAAGGGCCAGGCCATTGGCCTGGTCGGCGCGACGGGGCGCGCGACGGGCCCGCACATGCACTGGGGAATGAACTGGTTTGGCGTGCGCGTGGATCCGCAATTGCTGGTGGATCCGACCCTCAATCCCGGGGCGAGCCGAGCAAGCGCACCACCATCGCAATAATTGCAGCGGCCGCGATCAACAGCACGGCCCAAAGCAACCATGCACGCTGGTTTTCCGGATCAAATGCGGTCAAGGCCGCTTCGCCGCCCGCCATCTGCATGGCGCCGAGACTGGCTTGGGTCGGCAACCAGTCGCGCCCGTATTTGGCGCGAACCTGTCCCACCATCGCATCCAGCGGAAAGTCCTGGCGTCGTTGTGTCGAACTTCCCGCCGCCACCTTGAACGGCGGCTTGCCATGCGTCAGCAACAGCCAGGTCTCCGGGCGATAGTCGAACTCGAGCATGGGCGCGCGGGCAATTTCCACGTTGGGCTCTATCCGCCACTCGGGCATGCGCGATCCGGAAATCTGCATTGCTTCGTTGTCCAAGTGTACGCCCGCGCCACGCAGGCGGAACGCAGTCAGTTGGCCGATGTAGGTCCAGTCGCGGGCATCCACTTCCCGGGCGCTGACGCTGAAGGCTGCAATCGCATTGTCCCCACCCAGCGCGATATTCACCCGCTCCACGGGAACCCGCGCCGGCAGCCGATAGACAAAAGCCTTTCCATCGCGACGCACGAACTCGGCCGCAATGCGGCTGCGCCGATGGGTTTCCAGCGCGGCGGTGGCGGGCTGCAACAACAATCGCACGCTGCGCAGCGGCAGCCCGCGTGCGCCATCGACGATCTGTACGCGAAGGTAGCGTGCCGCGGTCGGCGCGAATTCGACCTGCCTGCGCAATAGCGACTGTCCAGCCTGGCGCAAATGGGCAATGGTGGCCGCGTCAACAATCGTTCGCCAGGCCTGCAGGTCGTCGCTGGCCTGCACGCGCACCTGGCTGCTGAAGTCCGGCGCGTCGAGCGTCAGCTCGAACTCGATGGCTTCGATGGTTCGATTGGGTGCGCGAACATCCACCAGGTAATCGCTAATGGTTTCTTCCGGTCCGTGCCGAAGCGTCGCGTCCAGGTTCAAGTCACCGGCCATGGATCGGGTGATGTGCAGGTGCAAGTCCGCTGGGGCATCAGGATCAGGAGCCGGCAACGCGAACCACGGGCTTTCGCGCCAGACCGCGGGCGGCGGTCCATAGGAAGCGGGCATTGGGCCGAACGCCAGTGGCTGGTCGTCGCTGTTGAAGGCAACGACATCGCCCAGGTCTGCGCGCGTCGTGATTCGATATACCGACTCGTCCAGGGCGAGCGCGAATGCCGATGCGCACTGCACGGGTTTTTCGTCCTCGGGCGTGGCCACCCCTGGCCCCGGACCGCAGTTGCCGAGCACGGGCCATTGCCGGGCAAAGTCACTGGGCTCGCTGGCCGCAACTGCCATCGTAGCCAATATCGAAAATGCCGCAACGAACAGCTTCATGTCGATTCCCCCGAAGCCTGGCTGCGCGGTGGCGATGGCGCGACGTAGCCAACGCCCACCAGCAGCAAGCCTACTGCCATGAAGGAGACGATGCCCGGCAGGTTGCCCATGTAACTGCGATCCACGAACAGAAGTTTTGCCAGCACGATGCCCATCAACACCGCGCCACCCATCCACACGGCACGATCGCGACGCAGGGAGCCGCGAACCCAAGCGCCGACACCTAGCAGGCTCCAGACCACCGTCAGGCTGGCCTGGGTGAATCCCGAATCAAGGATATTTTCATTCCACGGCTCGCCATGCAGGTGGTGTACGGCTCGCAGGACCACCATCGTCACGAAGGCGAATGCCGGCAGGGGCCAGGCATTGCGCAGGGGTCGCAGCCCGGCGATCTCGCCACACAGGGCAAGCACCATGGTCGCTACGGCCAACAGACCCAGCTCCAGGGGATTGAGCAGCGGCACGAATGCAAGCGGAACCGCGCTGCCCTCCAGGAACAGTCCGAATACGAAGGCTGCCGACAAGAGCAGCATTGCCGGCGCGAACCAACCCATCCGATAGCGTTCACCGAACCCGGTGGCAACTGGCCAGGCGAACCACTGCGGACGGCGCCACAAGCCCAAGGTCATCAAGGCGACGGGGGCCACCAGTGCCAGGAACTGCCAGCCCTGCGCAAGCTGCTGCGCGTCGATGAAGTCCTTCGACTGCATCATCAGGCCCAATGCCAGCGTCCAAAGGACAGACAGATGCAGCAGTGGCAGCGCCCGTGATTCATCGCCCCTGCCCTGCCACAACGCAACCCACTGCGCGGCGCCGAACAACAGCCAGTAAACCAACGTGGGTGGCGCGAACGCAGATCCGTATTCCCCATCGGCGGCCAGCAACAACCCGAATCCGCATAGCGCGACCAGCACAGCCAGCCAACGAAGTCGCGGCCAGGACAACCTGGTGGCAAGGAAGGTCGCCGCTATGGAAGAGACAGCAAGATACAGCGCGATGAAGCGCCATTCGCCAAGCGTGCTCCGGCTGGCGTCGTCCAATTGTCCGAGCGCGCCGAGCGCCCACCAAAGTACGCCCCAGCCGAACAGCATCAGCGGCAGCCCGAGCACCGGGCGATGGCGATCGTGGATCAGCGCCAATGCAAAACCCGAGAACGAAAGGATGGCGGCGCCGAGCCACTGAGCGTTTAGCAGGAGCATGGCCTCCACCGGCGGTGGCGACGCGTTCCTGGAAAGACTCAACACGTAGGCGATGGCAGCAAGCCACTGCAGGGCAAGTCCCGCCAGCCAGGGAAACTTGCGATCCTGGCGCAGGCCCAGCCAGGCAACGCCCGCGCCTTCCAGCGCCCAGACGCTGGCTGTGGTGCTTGCGCTGAAGGCAAGCGGCACGGCCAGCGTTGCGAAGCCCAGTGCCAGCGCTGCATAAGCCTCGGTCAACAGGCGTTCGCCGCGGCGATTGCGCAGCCATGCCACCAGGCCCGCATACACCAATGCCACTGCCAGCGCGCTCAAGGCCACGCCGATTCGATCGCCTTTGAGCATCGCCGCCTGCAGTGGAAACGCGACCAGGGGCGTACCGAACACCAGCGTGCCATCCACCCAGGGCCGTCGATGTTCGGTCTGGCGCAGGACGTACATCAGTCCGATAAGGATGTAGAACCCGAAAAACAGGATCAGGAACGGTTCGACGGTTGCGAACAGCTCGGGCCGGTAAAACTGCTTGCCCCAGGCCGTGCCGACGCCAAAGGTAAAGGCGAAGCCCATCAGGTTCAACAGGCGCCAGCTTTGGCGCCACGAAATGGCGAAGACTGCGGCATTCAGGACTGCGTAATAGGTGAATAGCGCAACGTGGTTGGCGCTGCCCGTGGACAGGATGACCGGCGCCAGGTAGCCGCCCAGGAAGCCGAGTACGGCCAGCGACATGTTCTTCTGCAACAGCGACAAGGCCGCGGAACCGGCAACCAGCACCAGTACCAGCACGAAGGCGAGCCCGGATGGCAACAGGGAATACAGGCGATAGGCGGCGAATACGGTCAAAAGCAACACGCCAATCGCGCCGCCTTGCAGGCTCAGTCCGAAGGCTGGCTTGCGGATTCGTTCGCGCCAACCAAGGGCCAGGCCGGCAAGGGCTGCGGCCGTAATCACAATCAGTCGCGCTTCGATGGAAAGGGTGAAGTAGCCTTTTTCGACGGCGAGCTTGAGCGCAGCGCCGACACCGAACAGCAGCACCAGCACGCCGATCTTTACCGGCACGTTGCCTTCGGTGAACCAACGCCTGATGCTGGCGACCAGCTTGGCATCCCACGAAGGCTCGGCCGGCGCGCGCCCCGGAGCGGGCGAAGCCGGCGTGCGCGCAGGCGGGATGGCTTCGCGAACTTGACGCATCGTTTCGGGAAGTGGCGGTGGCGCGGGCACCGGACGAACAACGTCGGCTGCCTCGGTTCCGGCTTCAGGCGAAGCGGCGCTGCGCGGCTCCGTTGGCGTTGACACAGGTCCAGGTCGGGCGGCCAGCAGGGACGCTACCCTCGCCTTCAAGCCCGAAATCTCGCGGGTTGACGCATCCGCATCGCGACGAAGCCGATTTTGCGCAAACAGCATCATCACCAGCACAAAGGCGACCGCCGCGCCGAACAGATTTCGGCTTTCAGCCATGCCAGCGCCGACAATCGCGGCAATTAACGCAAGCACCCAATTCATGCGCACCCCTCGCCCGGGCATGGGGACCGGTTATTGCGCGCAGTCTGACCGATCACCCACCCCAATAACAACGAAGGCCGGGATATCCCGGCCTTGTCAGCTCTTGGTTGGCGAAATGACCCGTTACTCAGGGCGTCGAACTGTATCCGCCCACAATGCCCTTGGTCGCCACGGCGACCGCGTTGTGCGGGTGCAGGCTTTCGAAATGCGAAGCGCGGACCCAGAAATCGCTGATCCGATCGTCCTCATCCAGCACCTTCTGCATCCGGCGCGCGGCATCCTCGCAAAACATCAGGTTCTGCCCATTGAGCCGGGCGAAAGCCTGTTCGTCCTCGCGCTTCACCGCGGTCTGCACGGGCGTCTTCAACGCACCTTCGATGCGGTCGATGATTTCGATGAAGGGCAGGTTCTGGAATGACGGAGCGAGCCGGGCCTTGACCTCTGCCGTGCTTCGCTGGCTGTGCGGCGTAGCGTTGATGCCGCTCTCGCTGCCCAGCCAACCCAGGACCGCAGCGTAGTCCAGAGGCATGCCCGCCGGGAACTCGCTGACGAAGTTTTCCTGGATCAACTGCCGCGCGAGCGCCGCCGAACACGGGCAAGTGCTCGAGTAGGCCGCTTGCACGCCTACTTCCAACGAAAACTGGCCGCGATCGAGCAAGGCCGTCACGCTGACCGGATATGATTTCCAACCGGTGTTGTCGCTGACCAGCGCAGGACGACGCACCAGATAGTCAAAGTGGACCTGCACCATCGCCCGGTCCGACAGGTCGGCGTGCGAATCGAGGAAATCCTTCAGCAGGCGACGCAGGCTGCAGGGCGAAAGCGGCTCCGCGCCCAGGGCTTTGTCCACATGCAGGTACAGGCGCGACATATGGATACCACGCACGTCGGCGCGTTTGAGGTTGACGAAGGCATTTACCCGCGCGCCACTGGTATGGATTGCACCTGCAGCATCTGCGATGGCCACGGGAATTTCTATCTCGCCCATGCCCACCCAATCGAGCAGGCCGGCAACCGCAGGACGCGCATCATTGGCGATGTCGGGCATCACGCGCGCGAGGTTCTCTGTAATCGGGGCCATGGGCGGATTCGCATTTGGGTAGGTGGACAGCTTAGGTGGGGCCTTGTGCAGGGTATGTCAATCATCGCTTGTATTTCACGCTTTTCGGGCGGCGCGCCAAGCGCGCCACAAGGTGAAGGGCGGCGGCGGCGGGCCGAACCGGTTTCCGCTGGCCAGTTGATGTAATCGGGCTTGGTCGAAGCCGGCTCGGGATCGCCTGACCAGGGCCGCACCCGGCAGCGCCAACGGCAAGCTCGACAACAGCTCGCCAGCCCAGTCGCGCAGCAGCGCCTCGGCACGCGCAGTGGGGAGTTCGGTGGCCGTGATCGAGTGGCGTGCAAACAGGTGCATCGGAATCCGCGCCTGGTCCTCGCTGGCGAGCCCTTCCGGCAGTCGCTGCAACAACCAATGGATCGCCAGGCTGCGGCTGGCCTCAGAGGACTGCCGCGCCGAGAACAGGCAGCATTCGACCTGCAGCACCGCCTCGGCCAGCGGCACGAGCCCGGCCACGGCCTCATCGGTATCGGTCGCGCGGATGGAATCGGCTTCGAAAGCCATCAGGGCCCGGCCCAGCGCCGACCAGGGTGCATCACCGCCAAGCAGTTCCGCGGTTAGCGGATGACGCTGCCTGCCCTGCCCCAGCCCAATCATTTCCTCAGCCCACCACGCGGTCTTGATACGGGCCACGCCTGGGTCGCTCAGTTCGAACAGCGACTCACGCAACTCATGCAGCAGCGCGCCCCAGGCGCGGAACGCGGGCTTGTCCGCAACTGGGCAGAATACTTCGGCAAATACCATCTCGGGTTCGCGCTGCAGCCATTTGCCAACGAAGTGCGCGCTCGCGTCTTGCGTCTTGCCGTCCACTTCAGCCGCCCAGAATGCCCGGACGCAGCATGTCGATCGGCAGTTCGGCATAGGCGTCGGCCTGCCACTGCCGGGGGTCTTCGTGGTCCTGGCGGTAGCCCCACAAGGCTGCCACGGACTTCATGCCGGCGTTGCGCGCGGCAAGAATGTCGCGCTCGTCGTCACCCACATACACGCAATCGGCGGGCACGCAGCCAAGTGTTTCGCAGGCATGGAACAACTGGTCGGGGTCGGGTTTCTTGCGCGGCAAGCTGTCGCCGCCGATAAGAATGGCGCTGCGTTGGTCCCAGCCCATGCTGGCAACAACATCCACGGCCAGGTAATGCGGCTTGTTGGTGACAATGCCCCAGCATGAACCGGCTGCCTCGATCGCCTGCAAGACTTCCGCCACGCCCTCGAATGGAGTGCTGTGCGTGGCAACGGCTTCGGCATAGACATCCAGGAAGGGCTGCCACAACAACTCGCGCTGCTCGGCGCTGCGTTCCGGAAAAGCGACCGCCAGCATCGCGCGCGCGCCCTTCGACACCACGGGACGGATGGCGGCCAGCGGCAAGGCAGCGATGCCTTCGCGCGCGGCAATCACGTTGAGTGCGTTCAACAGGTCTATGGCGCTGTCCACCAAGGTGCCGTCCAGGTCGAACAGTACCAGCGGCTTGATGCCCGGGAGGCTCACGGCTTCACTGCGCAGGCGAGGTAATTGATGTCGGTGCGCTGGTTCACCCAGGCCTTGCGCCGAATCGGATCATAGGCCAGGCCACTCACGTCTTCCAGCTCGAACCCTGCATCACGCAACCATGCAGACAATTCCGCCGGACGGATGAAGCTCTTGTAATCATGCGTACCCTTGGGCAGCAGGCCGGCCAGGTATTCGGCGCCAACGATGGCCACGGCGAACGCCAGCGGCGTGCGGTTCAAGGTGGAAACAAAAAGCTTTCCGCCAGGCTTGAGCAAGGTCGCACAGGCGCGCAGCACCGAGCCGGGGTCGGGAACGTGTTCGAGCATTTCCATGCAGGTGATGGCATCGAAGGAACCCGGTGCCTGGGCGGCGAGTTCCTCCACGGCCACCAGCCGGTAATCCACCTGCAGTCCCGACTCCAGAAGATGCAAGCGGGCAACATCAATCAGTTCCGGGGCCAAGTCCAGTGCGGTGACATGCGCGCCTTCGCGCGCCATTGCTTCGCTCAGCAATCCCGCGCCGCAGCCTACGTCGAGCACCTGGGCATCACGTAGGCGAGTGCGTTTCGACACATAGCCCAGTCGCGCCGGATTGAGTTCGTGCAAGGGCCGCTGCGGTCCGTTTGGATCCCACCAGCGACGCGCCAGCGCACCGAAACGCGCGATCTCGGCCGGGTTGACGTTTTCCTGGCTCATTGCGGGCTGCGCACGGCGGCAATACGTTGCTGCCATTGGCGGGTACGCGCAAGCAGGCCAGGAACATCCATGTCCAGCAACACGCCGTCGGCAAGCTTGCGCTGCCCGGCGATCCAGACATCGGTTACTTGCTGGCGGCCGGTGGAATAGACCAGTTGCGAAATAGCGTGATAGAGCGGCTGGGTTTCGAGCGCGTCCATCGAAACGCAGGCAAGGTCGGCCTGCTTACCCACTTCAAGCGAGCCGATCCGGTCGCCCAGGCCAATCGCCCTGGCACCACCAAGCGTCGCCGCGTGCAGGGTGGTCGTAGCGTCCATCGCC
>JBBRXD010000075.1:0-9214 GCA_038248775.1 Lysobacterales bacterium
GAGCTATCGCGGCCAAGGCCGCTCCCACTGGTGCGGCGCTGGATGCTTCAGTTCAATTGTTTGAGGCGATACAGCGCTTCGAGGGCCTGCTTGGGCGTCAACTCGTCCGGCTCGATCGCAGCCATGGCTTCGGCCAGCACCGATCGCGGCGCCGCGAATAATCCCATCTGCAAGGGCGCATCAAGTGCCTCGGGCGTCATCGGAGTCGAGTGCAGATGGGTACGCGATTCCAATTCGCCAAGCGTCTTGCGCGCCTGCGCCACCACCTCGCGCGGCAGTCCGGCCAGGGCTGCAACCTGCAAGCCGAAGCTGCGGTTGGCGGGGCCGTCCTTCACCGCATGCATGAACACCAGCTTGTCGCCATGCTCGATGGCATCCAGGTGCACGTTGGCGATGCCGCTGCCGGCTTCGGCCAGCGAAGTCAATTCGAAGTAGTGCGTGGCAAACAAAGTGTAGGCTCGGTTGCTTTGCGCCAGGTGTCGTGCGCAGGCCTCGGCGAGCGCCAGGCCATCGTAGGTAGACGTGCCGCGCCCGATCTCGTCCATCAGCACCAGAGAATGCTGCGTGGCGTGATGCAGGATGTAACTGGTTTCCGACATCTCCACCATGAAGGTGGATTGCCCGCGTGCCAGGTCGTCGCCGGCGCCGATGCGGGTCAGGATGCGGTCGATCGGGCCGATCCGCGCGCTTGATGCGGGCACGAAGCTGCCGATATGCGCCAGCAGGACGATCAATGCGTTCTGCCGCATGTAGGTGGACTTGCCACCCATGTTCGGGCCGGTGATGACCAGCATCCGCCGGTCGGGGTCCAGCTGCAGGTCGTTGGGTTCGAAGGGTTCGTCGCGCGCTGCTTCAACCACGGGGTGGCGGCCGCGCTCGATGTGGATGCCGGGCTCGGCGCTGAACTGCGGGCGCGTCCAGTCCAGCGCCTGCGCGCGTTCGGCGAAAGCCGCCAGCACGTCGAGTTCCGACAGCGCGGCGGCACACTGCTTGAGTGCCTCGAGTTTTTCCGCCAGCTTGTCCAGCAGCCCGTCGTACAACAATCGTTCGCGCGACAAAGATCTCTCGCGCGCCGACAGCACCTTGTCCTCGAAGGTCTTGAGCTCTTCGGTGATATAGCGCTCGGCGCCAGTCAGTGTTTGCCTGCGCGTGTAATGCGCGGGTGCGCGTTCGGCCTGGCCCTTGCTGATCTCCAGGTAATAACCATGCACGCGGTTGTAGCCGACCTTCAGCGTGGCAATGCCGGTAGCGATGCGCTCGCGCGCCTCGAGATCGACCAGGAATTCATCGGCGTGGCTGGACAGCCTGCGCAGCTCATCGAGTTCGGCATCGAAGCCTTCGGCGATGACACCGCCATCGCGCTGCAGCACCGGCGGGTGTTCGACCACGGCGCCCGCAAGCAGCGCGGCGCACTCACCGTGTTCGCCCAAGCGTGCGCCCAGTTCGGACAGCCTGGGTGAATCGAGCTTCTGGATCGTCGCGCGAATGGCGGGCAGCGCTGCCAGTGCGTCGCGCAGGGTGGAGAGATCTCGCGGTCGGGCCGAACGCAGCGCGATGCGGGTCAGGATCCGCTCGACGTCGCCGATGCCGCGGAAGCGGTCGCGCAAGGTCACGTCCACGCGGCTTTCCAGCAAGGCCTGAACGGCCCGGTGCCGTTGGGCAAGCGCCTGCTGGTCGCGCAGCGGACGATGCAGCCAGCGCCGCAGCAGGCGGCCGCCCATGGGGCTGATGGTGCTGTCCAGTACGCCGAGCAGGGTGTGCTGCTGGCGTCCATCGCTGCGCGAATCCAGCTCCAGGTGGCGGCGCGTGACCGCATTCATCGCGATCGCGTCATCGGCCGATTCCACCACGATCGCTGTGAGGTGCGGCAACTGTTGCTTCTGCGTCTCCTCCACGTAGCCCAGCAATGCGCCCGCCGCGGCGACGGCCAGTGGCTGGTCGGCGATACCGAAGCCGCCGAGGTCGTGCACGCCGAAAAACTTGAGCAACTGCCGGCGGCAGGTATCGCTGTCGAAATACCAGGGCGCGCGCCGACGCAGGCCCGGCATTGCCAGCACGGACGCAGACCACTCATCCTCGTCCGCCACCAGCACTTCTGCTGGTGAAAGGCGCGCAAGCTCGGCGGTCAGCTGGTCTTCGGACGCGGTTTCGGTCACCAGGAAACGGCCGCCCGCAAGATCCGCCCAGGCCAACCCGAAGCGCTGCCCGCTTTCGGTCTTGCGGCCGCGCGCGATCGACAACAGCAAGGTGTCGCGACGTTCCTGCAGCAAGGCCTCGTCAGTCACTGTGCCGGGCGTCACGATGCGCACGACCTTGCGCTCTACCAGGCCCTTGGACGTGGCTGGGTCGCCGATCTGTTCGCAGATAGCCACCGATTCACCCAGCGCAACCAGCCGCGCCAGGTAGCCCTCGGCCGCATGCACCGGCACGCCAGCCATCGGAATCGGCGCGCCGCCGGCGCTGCCGCGCTGGGTCAGGGTGATGTCGAGCAGGCGCGCGGCCTTGCGCGCATCGTCGAAGAACAATTCATAGAAATCGCCCATCCGGAAAAACAACAGGATGTCCGGGTTCTCCGACTTGGCGGCGAAGAACTGGCGCATGAAAGGGGTGTGCGCCGGTGTCTGTTTTTCTTCTGTGGACATGGGTGGCGCTGCGATCTCCGGCCGGTCCGGTATTGTGCCGGAACCTTTGATCGCGCGCCTCCAGGAAACCGCGACACCCCTGCAAGGAGGCGCGCGGTCTTGCCGCGTTTAGCCTGCGTTCGGGCTTGCATCAGGCTCGCGTGGCGCAAACTCGACCGGCACGCGCACCCAACCTTCCACCTTCTTGCCATCGGTAGTACGGGCAGCATTGAACCGCCATTGCAGCGCCGCCTTCCTGGTCACTTCATCGAAGACGCCGGCTGGTTCCGACGTCACGACTCGCACGTCCTTCACCGTTCCGTCGGCAGCCACCAGTATTTCGAGAAGCAGGTGACCCGGCTGATTCTTGCTGACGCCGGCCGGATAGTCCGGGGCAGTCAGGACATCGGCGTCAGTGATGCTGCTCACGCCGGGCATTGCAGTTATGGCCGGTGACTTTTCCGCGTGGGTCGTCGCTGCGTTTACGCCTGCTGACGACGAACCTGGCTGCGCTGCCCAGGCGGCGTAGCTGCCAGTGGCGACTATCGCCGCGATCAATGCCAGTCCGGAAACTCGGCGCTTGGCGCCGGGCAGGGGTTTGCTGAGCATGTCTATTCTCTCCTTGAGGGGGTGGCTTGCTTGCCAGTGGCAGCCAACGGGCAATCCGAAATCTGCCAGTTGGGTGTTCAACATCGCTTCGCCATAGGCGCGCCGCGAATTGGGATAGGTGGCCACTACATCGGCGTCGCACGCCAGTTCCTGGTCGAAGCGAAAGCGCGCCGCGGCGAAATGAACCAGTGGGTTGAACCAGAACAGGCAGCGCAGCAGCGTCGCCAGCGTTTGCGCAGGGATGTCCCCGCGCTGCAAGTGCAGGCGCTCGTGTGCAATCACCAGCACTTGTTGTTCCTCGCTGTATCGTTTTTCGAAGTCAGCGGGCAATACGATTCGAGGGCGCAACAAGCCGGCCACCGCCGGTCCGTGTCCCAGCACATGGTCATAGGGCAGATCGGCGCGGCCGAGGATTTGCCGGTTGAAGCGCCATTGGCGGTGCGCGAACATTGCAAGCGCCACCAGCGCGCCCGCCAACCACAATGGCAGCAGCAATGCCCAGGGTTCCGCGCCCGATGTCGTAGCCAATGGGACGTTGAAAAGTTCGATCAGTCCAACAGCCCCGTAGGTGTAGGCCAGCACGGCCGGATGGTTGGCTGCCGCGGGAAACAACACGGCTATGCCGGCCAACGGCACCACGGCCCAGGCGGCATAGGCCATGCGCGCGCCCAACCTGAAACGCAGTGGCTTGCGCAACAGCAGGACGAACACCAGGGCCACGCTGGTCGCGAACGTCGACTGCAGCAACTCGAGCCACAGATCAGCGCTCATCGTCGAGCCCCTTGATCAGGTTCCTCAGCTCTTCAACGTCTTTCTTGCTGAGCTTGCCGTGCTCGCTGAAATGGGCAACGAAGGGAGCGACGCGGCCCTGGAAGAGGCGATTGAGAAGACTCCGGCTCTGGCTACTGACCCAGTCTTCGCGCTTTAGCTTGGCTGAGTAGCGGTAGCGGCGGCCGTCTTTTTCGGCGTGGATCGCGCGCTTGTTCAAGAGCCGGTTCAACAGCGTCTTGATGGTTGGCTCTTGCCAGTCCTGTGCTTGGTCGCGCGCGAGTGCGGCTATCACTTCCTCGGCAGTGCATGGGCCTGTCTTCCAGAGGATCTCCATCACGATGCTTTCGGCGTCACTGATTTCCATGGCTTTCGTTTACGTGTGTAATTGTTCATTACAATTACACGCGTAATTGCAGCTGTCAAGGGACTGCGCTTGGTGTGCGAGCTCGGGGGAGCGAAACGAAAGAGCCCGGCACTTGGCCGGGCTCATATTTCTTCGATTGCGGTAAATCAGTTCTGCACCTTCAACTCGGTGCAGCCATTGCGCGCGCGGCGATCAGCCGCGGTACACCTTCGGCTCGACGAACGGCAGCGGGCAACCATCCGGATCGACCCGCTCTCCGCGCAGCGTGCCCGGGCAGCGGTCATAGCAGTCGGTGACGCCGTCGCCGTCGCTATCGCGGTCGCCGCCACAAACCTGCGCCGGAATCGGCTCGCCAGTCAGGGACGGGGGGCCGGAGGTGGTGGCACAGCCAGTCGCCAGGCCGCAGAGCAGGACCAGTGCGAGGCTGGCTTTGGCGTATCGATCAAATGCGGTCATGAGGGTTCCCCTTGCGAATGGCGTCTAAGCCTAGGTTATCAAAGCGTAATTCAAGCTTGCGGAGTAGCACGAGTTGGCCGCTGCTGGCAAGCGAAACCACTGAAAAGGCCCGAAAGGAGTCCGATGCAAGTGCTTGTTCCATCTTGGGAAGCGCTCGCTTAGTCTAACCGGATGAACGCCAAAACCCAGTCGCCTGACGCCGAATACGACGATGCCGCGTTGCACCGGCTAGCCGAACTGGTCGGCGACCGCCTGCGGGTCGACCGGCACATGGTTTGCACGGCTGAAAGCTGCACCGGTGGCTGGATTGCCAAGATGATTACCGATATCCCCGGCTGTTCTGACTGGTTCGACTGCGGTCTCGCGGCATACAGCTACGAGGCGAAGCAGGCCCTGCTGGGCGTGCGCCCGGAGACCCTTACGCACTTCGGTGCCGTCAGCCGGGAGACGGTGCTTGAGATGGTGTCCGGCGCGCTGATCACTTCTGGTGCCAGTCTGGCCGTAGCCGTGACGGGCATCGCCGGCCCGACCGGTGGCACGCCCGACAAACCGGTCGGCGCTGTCTGGGTGGCCTGGAAGCGGCGAGGGCGCTACCCCACGGCGGAGGTCTTCCACTTCGATGGCGACCGCGAGGCGATCCGCCGGCAGACGGTGGCCAAGGCCCTGGCGGGGCTGCTCACGCTGCTTGACTGAACGGGGCTTGCATTGGCAATCCGTTAGTAGTATTACTACTAACACCATGCAAACACTTTCCCAAACCCAGCAGACCATCCTCAACCTGATCACCGATCGGGTCGAGTTCGACGGGGTACCGCCTTCACAGGCCGAAATCGCCAAAGCCTGCGGCTTCAGCGGCGTCAGGGCGGCCCAATACCACCTGGACATCCTCGAACAAGCCGGCTTCATCAAGCGCATCCCAGGCCAGGCACGCGGCATCCGGCTGTGCCGGGTGGACGAAGACGGCGAGAGCCGAAACAGCAGCCGCGCCGATGCCTCGCATCGCGACGATGAAGTACTCCGGCTGCCGGTACTGGGTCGCGTCGCGGCCGGCACGCCAATCGGCGCCGGTATCGCCTCGGATGAAACGGTACTGCTTGACCGCAGCTTCTTCTTCCCCGCGCCCGACTACCTGCTGAAGGTGAAGGGCGATTCGATGCGCGACGATGGCATCCTGGATGGCGACCTGATCGGCGTGCATCGCACCAACGTCGCAAGTTCCGGACAAATCGTGGTCGCGCGCATTGACGATGAAATCACGGTCAAGTTGCTCAAGATTGGCAAGGACTGCATCCGCCTGTTGCCGCGCAACCCCGATTACCAGCCCATCGAAGTCCGGCCCGACCAGGACTTCGCCATCGAAGGCCTGTATTGCGGCCTCGTGAGGCCGAGTCGTTGATCGGTAACGCGCCGCGCGCCGGGGCGTATTCCTACGCTTCACCGGGTCATCGGCTGCTACCGGTATTTTCCACGGCGCCGCATATTTCGATTCCGGACCGCAACATCTCAGGCTATGCGACGGCCCTGTCCCAAATTACCTGCAACCATTGACTGACCATAGGAACCGCACCATGGACGAGAACAAGAAACGCGCCCTCACCGCTGCACTGGCGCAGATCGACAAGCAGTTTGGCAAGGGCACCGTGATGCTGATGGGCGACAAGAATGTTGAAGCGCACGAAGTAATCGGCACCGGCTCGCTGATGCTGGACATGGCGCTGGGAATCGGCGGCTTGCCCAAGGGCCGCGTCGTCGAAATCTATGGTCCGGAATCCTCGGGCAAGACCACGCTGACGCTGCAGGTCATCGCGCAATGCCAGAAGGCGGGCGGTACCGCCGCGTTCGTCGATGCCGAACACGCGCTCGATCCCAACTACGCACTCAAGCTCGGCGTCAATCTGGATGACCTGTTGATCTCGCAGCCCGACACCGGCGAGCAGGCGCTGGAAATCGTCGACATGCTGGTGCGCTCCAACGCCGTGGACGTGGTGGTGGTCGACTCGGTCGCCGCGCTGACGCCGCGCGCGGAAATCGAAGGCGAGATGGGCGAGATGCAGGTCGGCCTGCAGGCCCGCCTGATGAGCCAGGCCCTGCGCAAGCTGACCGGCAACATCAAGCGTTCCAACTGCATGGTCATCTTCATCAACCAGCTGCGCATGAAGATCGGCAACATGATGCCGGGCCAGAATCCGGAAACCACTACCGGCGGCAACGCGCTGAAGTTCTACGCCTCGGTGCGCCTGGATATCCGCCGCATCGGCTCGGTCAAGAAGGGCGACGAGATCATCGGCAACGAGACCAAGATCAAGGTGGTCAAGAACAAGATGGCGCCGCCGTTCAAGGTGGTCATCACCGAGATCCTCTATGGCGAAGGCATCTCCCGCGAAGGCGAGCTGATCGACATGGGTGTGGACAACAAGCTGGTCGAAAAATCCGGCGCCTGGTACAGCTGCATGGGTGAGCGGATCGGACAGGGCAAGGAAAACGCCCGTACCTACCTCAAGGAAAACCCGACCATGGCCGCCACGCTTGAAGCCAAGCTGCGCGAGAAGCTGGCGCCCAAGGTCGTGGCCAAGGCGCCGCCGGCAGCCGAGGATGTCGAGGCCTGATTCCATGGCCTGGGGGCGAAAAAAGGAAAGCGCGGCGGCAGAACCCACTGCCTACCAGCGGGCCCTGGGCCTGCTGGTAAGGCGGGAACACTCGCGCAAGGAGCTGTCCCGCAAGCTCAGCGCCAAGGGCGTCGAGCGCGACGATGCCGACCTTGCCCTGGACAAGTTGAATCGCCAGGACTTCCAGAACGATGCCCGGTTCGCCTGTGCGCTGGCCCGCAGCCGGGCCAGCGCAGGCTACGGCCCGAACCGGATTCGCGCGGAACTGGCCACCCATGGGCTGGGGCGTGACGATATCGCTGCCGCCCTGGAAGCCTGCGAGCGCGATTGGGGCGCCAGCGCGATGGACATCATCCAGCGCCGCTACGGCAACAAAGACCTCGGCGATCCCGTCCAGCGGCGCAAGGCCGTGGATTTCCTGCTGCGCCGCGGCTTCGACCAGAAGTCCGCCTATGCCGCAGCCCGGGCCCGTCCTGGCGAGCTGTCGCCCGAAGACTGAAGCGAGACCCCAGCCCGGCCTGATAATCTAGGCGTCCGCGGTTTCGATAGAAAACTTCCCCATGAAAAGCAGTGCCGAAATCCGCAAGGATTTCCTCGATTTCTTTGCCGCCAAAGGCCACACGATCGTTGCTTCCAGTTCCCTGGTGCCGGGCAATGACCCGACGCTGCTGTTCACCAATGCCGGCATGGTTCAGTTCAAGGACGTTTTCCTCGGCGCCGAAAAACGCAGTTACAAGCGTGCCGCCAGTTCGCAGCGCTGCGTGCGCGCGGGCGGCAAGCACAACGACCTCGACCAGGTCGGATACACCGCGCGCCATCACACCTTCTTCGAGATGCTGGGCAATTTCAGCTTCGGTGATTATTTCAAGCGCGACGCCATCCATTACGCATGGGAACTGCTGACCGGCGTCTGGGGCCTGCAGAAGGAAAAGCTGCTCGTCACCATCTATCACAGCGACGACGAAGCCTTCGATATCTGGCACACGCAGATCGGCCTGCCGGTGGATCGCATCATCCGCATCGGCGACAACAAGGGCGCGCCGTTCGCTTCCGACAATTTCTGGCAGATGGCCGACACCGGTCCCTGCGGACCTTGTACCGAAATCTTCTACGACCATGGCGCGCATATTCCCGGCGGTCCGCCCGGATCGCCGGATGAAGACGGCGACCGCTTCATTGAAATATGGAACAACGTCTTCATGCAATTCGACCGCCAGCCGGACGGTACGCTGTTGCCGCTGCCGGCACCTTGCGTGGACACCGGGATGGGCCTGGAACGAATTGCCGCGGTGCTGCAGCACGTGCACAGCAACTACGAAATCGACCTGTTCCAACACCTGATCAAGCATGCCGCGCAGCTCACCGGCACGACCGACCTCGACAACAAGGCGCTGCGCGTGATCGCCGATCATATCCGTGCATGCTCGTTCCTGATCACGGACGGCGTGATGCCGTCCAACGAAGGGCGTGGCTATGTGCTGCGACGGATCATCCGTCGTGCCATCCGCTACTTCTGGAAGCTTGGCCCCCTGCAGGCGGACGGGCAATTCTGGCGCATGCTCAAGCCGCTCGCCGAAATGATGGGCGATGCCTACCCAGAATTGCGCAGCAAAGCATCGTTGATCGAGCAGGCCCTGCGTGCGGAAGAAGCGGCATTCGCGCAGACCCTGGATGCAGGCATGATGCGATTGGAATCGGCGCTCACCGCGACGGGTGGCACTCTCGACGGCGAACAGTTGTTCCAGTTCCACGACACCTACGGCTGTCCACCGGACCTGATCCTCGAC
>JBBRXD010000076.1:0-9040 GCA_038248775.1 Lysobacterales bacterium
GGCCGCTCCCACACAAGGCCGCTCCCACACAAGGCCGCTCCCACACAAGGCCGCTCCCACACAAGGCCGGCTCACACTCCCGGCCAGCTCCTGCTGCGGATGATGAAATAGGCGGCGGTGCCGATCAGCAACGCAACCAGCGCGAGAATATCCACCGCGACAATACGCGCGATGCTGGCGTTGTAGCCCGTGTTCGACCAGGCCAGCAACAGGAATGACAGCACACTGACCAGGCCCGCCGCGAACGCGCTGGGTTGCAAGACGGGAATAAAGGCGGCAGCAAGAAGATAGATGCCCAGCAGCCCGAACAATATGGCGCGATGGCGCATCAGTATTTGCAAGTCGGGGCCGTCCAGCGGCAGGCCATAAAGCGACTGCAGGCGATCTGCGCCAAACACACCCACCACTGGCAACAGGTGGATGACAGCGGCCACCAAAAGACAGATCGACACGACGTATCGCACGGCACACTCCTTTCTGGCAGTGCGCCCATGATACGCCGCTACCTGCCCTCGTATTTCAACTTTTCCGCGTGCCTGACAAAGGCATCGCGGTTGGGAAGCTCGAATTGCGTGGCCAACGCGACCGCCTTGTCCACAGCTTGCACGGCATCCTTCCAGTTCTTCGTTTCCGCGTAGGCATCCGCCAGGCTGTCGTAGGCGTTGGCGGAGTGGGGGTTGGCTTCGACATTGCGCTTGAACAGAGCAATCGCGTCCTGAACCTTGCCCTGGGACAGCGCGGCATAGCCCAGGCTATTGATCACGCTTTCCGGAACGACAAGTGGCCAACTAATTGTCTCCGACACATCCTTGAAGTGTTGTTCCGCATACGACAGCCCCTTGCCCAACTGGTCATTGTCGAACCGGTATCCGGAATACAGGTGGCGCACGGCATCGATCTGCGCCAGCAGGGCAACGCCTGTATGCGTTTCATTCGGAAATGCCTGGCTGGACCAGCGAAATCCCTTCGGGGATTTGGCCTTGAGCACATTCACCAGTTTTTCGTAGTTCGCCAATGCCTGGTCGAAGTCATTCGAGCGGGCAACATAGAGGAAGGCATCAAGCTCGTCAGTTGATTCGAAGGATTTCTCGAGTGATCGTTGCGGCAGGTTGTGGTCCCAGTCAAGGCTCGGGCTGAGTGCGATATAGCCCTGGAACAACGCGGGCTCGGCGCTGAGGCAGTACAAGGCAAATTGCCCACCGGCTGAATGCCCCGACAGCACGCGGAAACCATCGGTACGGTAGGCACCATCGATCCGCGGGATCAGTTCGGTGGACAGGAAGCGCTTGAAGTTTGCCGCGCCCCCGCCACCCACCCATGCCTCGGGCCAGTCCGACTGCGTGAAGTCCCTGACCCTGACGGTGCTGTCGATTCCGACCACGATCATTTCCGGAATTTCACCGTTGGCCGCAAGAAAGCCAACGGACACTGCGGTATGCAGGAAACTGGATTCGCCATCAAGTACGTAGAGCACCGGATAGCGACGGTCCTGTGCCCATCTATAGCTGTCAGGTAGTTGAACCCGGTAGTTCCGATCTTCCTTCAGAACGTTGGAGTACATGCCGTGCGCCTGGCCGATCACGTCCTGGGCACCGATGCCGGCATTGACCAGGCACAGCAGCAACAGCAACAGGAATTTGCAAAGCGGCTTCATCGGACAGTTCCACCAGCGACCGGGCTTAGGGTCAAGGTTTCGATCGTCCAAGCGCCGTCCTCTCGTTCGGCGGCCACGGTGACGGTGTTGCGGCCGTTCGGCCCGCTCAGGTCGAAGTCCAACAGCGCCTGGCCATCGGAATCGTTCGAGCCCGACAAGCGGATGTTGCCGCCGACCGAATCAGGTAACACCGTAAGCGGATTGCCCATCGCGCGAATCACCGCCTGGTCGGCGGCGACCAGTCGCAGTATTTCCTTGAAGGTTGCCGACTCGGAAATCCTCGGCGGTGCCGGGGGTGCCGGCGCGGTGGGGGCGGCAGGCGGCGCAGGTGGAGGAGGCGGCACGCTGATGCGCGACATCTCGTTGATCCAGGTGCGTGTTGTTGCATCTATCGCAATCGCCTTCCCGTTTTCTTCATAGCGCTCGGACAACTTGCCCTGGTGATCGACACTCGCGCGATAGAAACGATCCTTGTCCATACCGCTGGCGCGAATTTCACGCGAATCGCCCGGACGCAGTGTGCCGTCGGTGGTGGACTGGATGTTGACGCTTGGCAGCAGGTTGCCCACGCTGGTCGTGGTCGCCAGCAGGGTGCCGGAGGCGAGCAATATCGCCAGTGCCGCCACCCATCGCCAGCGTTTTCCCGTGCCCGGGTCTTCCGGGCGCGAGCCAGTCAACAATCGCGTAATGCGTTTCATGAGTGAGCCTCCATGGGCTGCAAGTACCAGGCGCGGGGAAGGGTGCCGATAACGCTCAAGGGTGTTGAGCGCTTCGGCTAAAGCAATGGCGTTCCCGCAGGCCGCCACCGCCAGGTCGTCGCAGGCGTGTTCCCGTTCAATACGGATGCGGCGGCTCAGCCACCACGCACCCGGATGGAAAAACAAGAGGGATTCGACGACGCATTGCAAGCCATTCCACAGCCAGTCCAGTCGGCGGATATGGGCGAGTTCATGGGCGACCAGTGCTTCCACCTGTTCGATCGGCAGGAGCGTCAGCAGCGATAGCGGCAGCCAGATGACTGGGCGGACCAGTCGCGCGGTGAATGGTGCGGCGATATCTTCGCCCAGGCGCACCACAACGCTGCGAGTGATGCCAAGCGCACGCTGCAGGTTGGCGACGCGCTGCTGCCAATCGGCTGGCAACAATTGGTAGGGAGTTTTTTCCAGAGCGCCGACCAGTCGCCAGCCGCCGAAGTGGCGCAGCAACATCAGCGTCACGCCCAGCAACCAGGCCAATGCCAGCACGGCGGCGATTGAATTCGATTCCTGCACGAACAGGCCAGACATCGGAATCAAGGCGGGCGAACTCATCGCGGGCAGCACGCCGGCATTCATGTCAGCCGCGGGTGTGCGCCAGAAGCCCGCGAAATCCATAGCCGGCACCAGCACCATCCCCAGCAGGAAGCCCATGCCGATGGTGTGCCGCAATGCCGCACTCTGCCGCGCGCACGCAGCCAGCACCAAGGCCGCCGCAATCGCAATCAGCGTGCCCTGCCAAAGCGAGTGCAACAGCGCCAACGCAATGGCGGGCGCGAATCCAAATTGCGCGTTCCAGATCGCGTCCATCAGGGAGATTTCTTTTTCGCCTTGGCCTGCGCGATCAGTTTCGAGATCGCGTCCAGGTCTTCGCTGCTGGCGGTGTCGTCATCCAGCGCGCGTTGCACCAGTTTCAGGGCTGATCCGGAGAAAGCGCGGCGCATCAGGTCGCGCAACAGGGATGCCTGCACCACCGGCTCGGCCTGCGTGGCGAGATAGGTATGGCTGCGCTCGGATTCATCCCGTCGCACCAGGCCCTTGTCGGCCATGATTGTCAGCATTTTCAGTACCGTCGTGTAGGCAGTGTCCTTGCTGCGCGACAACTCCTCATGCACCTCGCGCACCGTGGTGGGGCCAGGCCGGCTCCACAGCACGCGCAGGATGGCCAGTTCGCCTTCGGTGGGGTTGGGTGTTGCCATGTCGGGAGCCTGTCTGGGGTCTACGGCGCTATTAGTACTACGACATTAGTAGATAGTCAAGCGGGGCTGGATTTCTGCTGGGAAGGAATCGTCCCGGGCGCCTGACCTGCGCCCAAGAAAAAAGCCGCCCTCCCAGGCGGCTTCGTGGATTTCAGGTTTTTGAAAAGCGAGCCGGCAATTCAGCTTGCGCGCGTCTTCGGATGCGGTTGCCACAAGCCAAGATTGGCGCCGGTCGGGTCGGAAATGATGCTCATCACGCCCATGTCCGGTATATCGGTGACGGCCTGGATAATCTTGCCGCCAAGCGATTCCGCTTTCTTGGTCGCAGCCTTCACGTCTTCAACCTGCACGTACGGCAGCCAGGACGATGCCGCGCCGGTGAGCAGGTGCTCGGTCATGCCACCGCCGGTTCCTTCGCCGACATCGATGGTCGTGTATTTGCCGTCCGGCATCTGTGCATCCGACGTCTTCCAGTCGAACAATTTGCCGTAAAAGGCCTGGGCCTTACCCAGGTTGTTGCTGTTGAGTTCAATGTGTACGAATGGATTGGACATAACGTCCCTCCTTGCGCGGCACCGATGCGGGGGGAATCGTCTGGCGGGTGCCGCATCTTTCGCCAGGACGATAAGGACACCGTAGGCGCAGCGAACCCAACACCCACTTAATCAAAAACAACGAACGTCGTAATAACAAACATCGCGGATTCGCCCGACAATGCTTGACTCGCCCTTCAACCAGCAGGAGTATCGCTGAACCATCAAGGGGAGCATTGCCATGAAGCGTCTGGGTCCTGTCGCATTGTTGATTTGTCTGGTAGCAGCGCCGTTGTGCGCGTGGGGCGGATCACCGAAGACGCTGGAACAGAACCTGGAAGCTGCGGGGCGATTCAAGACCTACCTGGAACTGCAGAAACTGGCTGGCCCCGGCAAAAGCAACCTGGCCAAGGGCCCGCGTACCTTCCTGGTACCAAATGATGCCGCGTTTGCCGCCCTTCCCGCAGGCGAACTCGCCAAGCTGAAGGCAAATCCTGCGCAAATCCGCAAGCTGCTCGCGGCGCACACCTTGCCCGGGCGCGTTACCGCTGCGGACATGGTGGGGGCGAAGCGATCGGAGTCGCACAAGTTCAAATCGGAGCAGGGCATCATGCTCGCCTTCGTTCCGACCTCGCAAACGCCAACATCAGCCGCGCCAGCACCTGCACCTCTGGCTGAAACTGGCCCCGTGGGTGCACGCGGACCCACGGGTGAAATTGGATCCGTGGGTGAAATTGGACCCATGGGTGAAATGGGACCCACGGGCGAAATGGGACCCGTGGGCGCAACCGGACCCATGGGTGAAATGGGACCCATGGGTGAAATGGGACCCATGGGTGAAATGGGACCCACGGGTCCAAGCGCACCTGCACCCGCACCCGCGCCCGACCAATTCACGCCCGTAATTATCCCGCAGCAGAATTTATATATCGCGCCGCCACCGGCAGTGGCGCCAGTGGATCCGGCCGCAGTCAAGCAGGCTCTGCAGGTGATCATCGAAGTCATCGTACCTGTTGAAGTCGAACGTCCGCCCACTGAAACCGCTTTGACGGGCGGGTCCATCGCCGGCATCGTGATCGGCGACGCGGCGGCCGCGCAGCTGGCGGAAATACTCGCTTTCTGGGCCCGGCGTACGTCAGCGGAATAATGCCTGCCCCGTAGGTCCCAGCGCGCAAGGCGTAGCTGGAATCGCCGAAAGCGGACTTCCTTGGCCGGACTCAGCCTTCGCGTAGCTGCCAGGTGCCCCGGCCGCTGGCCTTGGCCTCGTACAGGGCCTGGTCGGCCAGTGCCTGCAACTGCAGCGCCGACTGCACCGGATGATGCAGGCCGATGCCAATGCTTGCGCGCACGACGCACGGCTGGCCGGCGAGCTCGATCGGTGTCTTCATCGCCTCGATGATGCGATTGGCTATCAGCTTGCCAACCTCGGCTGTCGGCGAATATTCGACCAGCACGTGGAACTCGTCGCCGCCCTGGCGGGTAACCAGGTCGACGTCGTAAACCGCGGCGCGGATTCGCGCGCTGAATACCTTCAGTACTTCGTCGCCCGCGGCATGGCCCAAGGTGTCGTTGATCTGCTTGAAGCGGTCCAGGTCCAGCGACATCAGCAGCAAGGCGGCACTGGCGCGGCGTGCGCGCACGATGGCTGTCTCCAGCGCCTCGTCGAAATGGCGGCGATTGGCCAGGCCGGTCAGCGTATCGACACGCGCCAGGCGCTCCAGCTCGCGCTCGGTCTGCTTGGCCTGGGTGATGTCGAAGGTCAGGCTGTAGAAACCCTGCACCGAGCCGTCGATGCCTATGTCGGGGACGAACTGCGCCCGGTAATCCACCTGTCGCCCCAGGGCCTCGGATTCGACTTCGAAGGACTGTGCTTCGCCCCGCAGCACCGCCGCCATGCGCGGCGCAAGGGTGGCGAAGATGTCCTCGCCACGGATCTCGCGCAGCGTTTTGCCAATCAACTCCACCCCTGGCGGCGCCGTCTGTCGCGCCAGTTTGTTGGCAAAGGTATAGCGGCCATCGCGGTCGAAGCGCGCGACCAGTGCCGGCAGGTTGTCGGCGATCGCCTGCAGTTGCGCGCGGCTGGCAGCCAGTTCGCGATCGGCCTGCCGGCGCATGGTCATCGCCACCGTGGTCGGATACGCGAGCAGGCAGCCGCCGGCAAGGTACAGCTGCCAGAACAGCAGGTTCGCGGCGGTGTGCTCGCCCTTGATCAGCACGAACGGGCCGGTGTGGAATATCGCCGCCATGCCGCTGGCCAAGGCCAGCAAAAGGATGCCGCTGAGCATGCCCGACAGCCCGTGGCGGAACGCCAACAAAGCGAGCGGCAGGTAACCGAGGAACAATAGCGGATAGCTGTTTTGCAGGAACATGACCGCAGCGGCGACCAATAACAGCGCGATGCAGGCGAAATAGTCGACGCGGAAGCCCGGCCTGCCCAACAGCCGCACCTTCGGCTGCGCCAGGCACACCGTCAGGGTAGCGAAGATCACCATGCCGAGCAGATGCGCGAAGTACCAGGTCGCCCAGGTCCATGCCACCGAGGTGGTCACCATCGGCATCAGGACCGGCGTGGCCAGCGACGCTGAAACCGCGCACGCCACCAGCGTGGCGACGAACGCCACCTTCGACAACGATTCCAGCGAACGGACATCGCGGATTTCGCCCTGCCGCAGGCGCACCCAGGCAGCGACCAGCCACGCTTCGCCAACGTTGATCGCAACCAGTCCGATCAGGACCAGGGCCGGATCGCGAATCATCAGCCTGGCCAGCACCTGACCCAATGCCGACGCCAACAGCCAGCGGCGCCAGCTCGCAGCCGGCGTCAGCAGCAGTAAGCCGGCGAGGATGCCGTTGGCGATCCACACCGAGGCTGCGCCACCGCCGACCCGGCTCAGGCGCAGCGAGCCGTAGCTGACCAGAAAGGTCAGCAGCGACAGCAACAGCACTTGGGTCAGCGCGCGCAGACGTGTTGGCGGGGCAAGGGCTATCGTGGCACTCATGGTGCGGTGCGCCACCCTCCGGGGTGCTGGTTGCGACCTGATGATAATGCGTTGTTCCGAGCAAGTGTGTGTTGCCGGTCGCTTGCCATGGGCTAGACTTTCCCCATAGACAGGCCACGGAGATCGCGTCCATGCCAAGCCACCAGGATGAGTCCAGCCGCCAGCGCGAGCTAGACACCTATCACGTGGTGGACACGCTGCCGGAAGCTGCCTTCGATGACATCACCCGGCTCGCATCCATCCTGTGCGGCACGCCGATCGCACTGGTGTCGCTGATCGACCGCGACCGCCAGTGGTTCAAGTCGCGCACCGGACTGGAGCTGACCGAGGGCAAGCGCGAGGAAGCGTTCTGCGACCACGTGATCCGCGAGCCCGGGCAATTGATGGAAGTGCCGGATGCCGAGCGCGATCCGCGCTTCGTTGACAATCCCTTCGTCACCGGCGAGGCGCACATCCGTTTTTATGCCGGCATGCCGCTGGTGACGCCGTCGGGCGCCGCCATCGGCACCATCTGTGTGCTCGACCGCGATCCGCGCCTGCTTAGCGCCGAGCAACGCGACGGCTTGGCGTCGCTGGCCCGGCTGACCATGAACCTGCTCGAGGGTCGGCATCGCGAGCGCCAGCTGGAGCTGGCCGCCGTGCTGGCTTCCGCCAACGCAGCCGAGGCGCCGGCGACCGTGTCGAAACGCGTCGCCCTGGCGCCGGACACCAGCGTCTTCACCGTTGCCATCTTCGAGCTACAAGGGCTGGAAGCGGCGGTCAAGCGCATCGGCGACCGCGCCGTGGACCGGGCGCTGGCGCAATTGCATGACGCCTTCGAAGCCCAGCTGAGGCCGGGCTCCGGCGACACTGTCAGCCATGCCTCCGGCAGCCCGGAGATGATCGTCGTGTTGCACGGCAAGGCTGCGCACGAATCCCTGCAGCCACTGACCGACTACCTGCGCGTTTTCGAGTCCGAAACCAGCTTCCGGGTGCTGACTGGCGCTTCGCAGTCCAACGATCCCAGCGAACGGCCCGAGCTGGTGTATCTGCGCGCCGACGCCCAGCTTAGCGATGCCAAGGACCTCTACCGCGGCGAAATCGCCGCCCGGCCGGGTGGCGCGCGCGCCGCCTAGAGCCTATACGCTAGAATTTGCCCCTTGATCCGTATGGAGCCGCCGCGCCTGAAGCGCGGCGAGATAAAGGCAATGAACTGGCTTAACGAGATGCTGGACAACGACCGCGACCCCACCGAGACCAAAGAGTGGCTGGAGTCGCTGAAGGCCGTGCTCGACCACGACGGCCCCGACCGCGCGCACGAGCTGCTCGAGCGCATGGTCGAGCTGACCCGCCGCGCCGGCGCCCAGCTGCCATTCTCGCCGACCACCGAATACGTCAACTCCATTCCCCCGCACATGGAACCGCCGATGCCCGGCGATGCCAGCCTGGAGTGGAAGATCCGATCGATCATCCGCTGGAACGCGATGGCGATGGTGGTGCGCGCTAACCGCAAGCCCGGTGAACTCGGCGGACATATTGCATCGTTTGCATCAAGCGCCACGCTGTACGACGTCGGCTTCAATCATTTCTGGCGGGCACCGTCGGCGGATTTCCCCGGGGACCTGTTGTATATCCAGGGCCACTCATCGCCCGGCATCTACGCGCGCGCCTTCCTCGAAGGTCGCATCAGCGAAAACCAGATTGACAACTTCCGCATGGAAGTGGACGGCCAAGGCATCAGCTCCTATCCGCATCCGTGGCTGATGCCCGAATTCTGGCAGACCCCGACCGTGTCCATGGGCCTGGGTCCGATCAGCGCCATATACCAGGCGCGTTTCTGGAAATACCTGGAAGGCCGCGGCCTGATGCCGAAGTCCGATCGCAAGATCTGGTGCTTCATCGGCGATGGCGAAACCGACGA
>JBBRXD010000077.1:0-9035 GCA_038248775.1 Lysobacterales bacterium
ACTACCGCCGCGCCGCTCGGAAGCCCAGCCTGTCTGGCGATCGCAGCAGCCGTTGCCGCGTGGTCGCCGGTCAGCATCGATTCGTCCACGTGCAGGTCGGATTGTTCAATCACCCGGGCATCAGCGGGGACGCGGTCACCCTCGGCGACGAGCACCAGGTCGCCCAACACCACGTACAGCACGGAGGCCGCGACCAGCAACAACAGCATTGGCTCACGCAACACGCTGATGGCGATCGCCAGCCAGTTGCGTCGCTCCGGTTGCGGCAGTTGATTGCCGCCTTCAGCCAGGAGTCGGGCGCGTGCCTGCTCGCTGGTCAAACCGGGGTTGGAGGCCGTTGTCGGTCATGGCTTGCGCAAGTCAATTACTTCGCGGTAGTCGGGAACGTGCGCGTCCCAGTGAAGTTCGCGCTCTATCCGAACGCGCAGCGCCTCTGCTGCCTCGGGTTCGCCATGGGTGATGAAGACCCTGCGTGGCGGTTTCGGTGCCGACTGAAGCCAGGACAGGATTTCCGTGGCGTCCGCGTGCGCGGAGGCGCTGGACAGTTGTACGACCTCGGCATTCACCGCCACGTCTTCCCCATAGATACGAATCGTCTTGGCACCATTGGCCAGCGCAGCGCCGCGCGTTCCTCCCGCCTGGAATCCAGAAAGCACGATGGCATTGCGAGGGTCCGGCGCGAATGCCACCAGATGGTGCAGGACGCGGCCTCCGGTGGCCATTCCACTGGCAGAGACAATAATCATCGGACCCTTGCGCCGGTTCAGTGCCTTCGATTCCTCCACCGTTTTCACCAGTCGCGTCATCGACCGCATTGCTTCCAGGTCCGGGCCCGTGAGGCGATGCAGGTCGGGATATGTCCGGTACAGCGCCGTCACGTCCGTCGCCATCGGGCTATTGAGGTAGACCGGCACCTCGGGAATCGCGCCGCTGGACTGGATGCGCGAAATCGCATGCAGCAGCAGCTGCGCGCGACCGACGGCAAAGGCCGGAACGACAACCACACCCTTGCGCTCGATCGTCCGTGCCAGCACGTCGGTGAGTTCCTGTTCGAGGCCGTCGGGTGGATGCAGGCGATTGCCGTAGGTGGATTCGGTCACGATCCATTCGCTTTCAAGGGGCGGGGACGGCGCCAGCATCATCGGGTCATGCGGTCGGCCGATGTCGCCGCTGAAGGTAATCCGCTGCCCTTCGTAGGCCACACCGACGGAGGCGGCTCCCAGGATGTGACCCTGCTGGCGAAAGACAGACCGCACGCCGGGTGCGGGCTCGAATTCATCATCAAGGTCTACGCACCTGAGCAGTTCCAGGCTGCGCAGGGCATCGGCTTCCGTGTACAGGGGTTCAGCAGGATGGTGTTTCGACGTGCCTTTGCGTTCCGCGAACTCAGCTTGCTCTTCCTGCAGGCGGCCCGAGTCGGGCAACAGGATCTTGCACAGGCTGGCGGTCGCGCGGGTGCACCATACGCGGCCGCGGAAGCCCTGTCGCATCAGGCGAGGAAGGTAGCCGCTGTGGTCCAGGTGGGCATGGGTCAGGATGACGGCGTCGATGCTTCGTGCTTCGACCGGGAAGGGAGCCCAGTTGCGCAATCGCAAGGTTTTGAAGCCCTGGAACAGGCCACAGTCGACCAGTATCCGCGCGCTCCCTGCCTGTACCAGATGGCGCGATCCGGTCACCGTCGAATTGGCGCCCAGGAAGGTGAGCTTGAACGGGGAGCCGACCGTGTTATTCACGTTCATGAACGGATTCCTTGCGGTTGAGTGGGCTGTCCCGAATCGCTAAACCCCGGAGCATCGGAATAAGGATCAGGTTCCTCGAAAGCCAGCATGCGATGATGTTTGGAATGACGACTCCCGTAACCCTTGACCTCGTCCGGCTCCGGCAGAGCTGCGCAAATTGCTCGTTGCAGCAGTTGTGCCTGCCTGCGGGAATCGGCGCCAGTGACCTGGCCCGCCTGGAGGAAATCGTCCGGCGACGGCGGCCTGTTGAACGCGGCGACCGCCTGTTTCGGGTCGGTGATCCGATGGCGTCGGTGTATGTGGCGCGCGACGGGGCCTTCAAGACGGTCAGCGTCAGCGAGGATGGCGAAGAACAGATCCTCGGCTTCCATTTGGCGGGCGAGCTTATCGGGCTGGATGCCTTGGGAGACGGGTTCCATCGCTGCGAGGCGATCGCCCTGACTACCGCCAATGTTTGCGAAGTCCCCTTCGCGGAATTGACCAGCGTTGCCGGCCAGCTGCCCAGCCTGCAAAACCAGTTGCTGCGCGTCATCGGCCAAAGCCTCAACCGCGATACCGACCATCGCGAAATCCTGGTCCGGCGCCAGGCGAACGAACGCATCGCGCTGTTCCTGCATGGCTTGAGCGAACGCTATCGATTGATCGGCTTTCCCGCCCATTCCTTCAAATTGCCGATGAGTCGCGAAGACATCGCGCACTTCCTCGGCCTCGCGCTGGAAACCGTAAGCCGCGGATTCACGCGCTTGCAGGAGGAAGGCGTGATTGCCGTTCATGGCCGGCAGGTGGAGATCACCAACGAGATCGAGCTCGAACGAATGGTCCATTCCGCCGAACTGGAACCGGCGACTCGCCTGGTACGTCGGATCTGAGTTCGCGTTCATAGCTGCACCGGCAAGCAGCCCAGCGCTGCCAGGACGCCACCCAATACGGGCACGTGCGCCAGCCACGGCGCAGCCAGCGTTACCAGACCGGCAAGCAATACGAAGGCCGCGGCCGCATTTCGCCGCAAGGGATCATTCAGCCATCGGCCCAGCCGGGCACCGGACCAGGTGAGGGGCAACATCACGGGCAGGGTGCCCAGGCCGAAGGCGGCCATCGTCAAGGCACCATTTGCCGCGCTCGCCTGTAACCAGGCGGCAACCAGCAAGGTACTGCTGAGTCCACAAGGCAACCAGCCCCAGATCATGCCTGCGGCGATGCGCTTGGGCCGGCTGTCGATAGGCAACAGTCGGCGCTGCAGGGGTGCAAGCAAACGCCAGGCACCAGTGCCCGCCCAGGATGCCCGTGAGCTCGCCAGCAGGCCCGATAGTCGCAATGCAGCCAGCACCAGCACCACACCCACCAGCATTCGCGACCCCACCGCCAGCCATGGCATTCGCGACGCTTGGACGATGCCCTGGCCAAGCCCACCCGCAACAGCACCCGCGACGATGTAGCCGCCAACCCGGCCCAGGTTGGTCTCGAGCGCTGTTGCCCAACCGCTTCGAGGGGACAAAGCCTGGAAACCGGTGGCGATACCTCCGCACATCGCCGCGCAGTGTGCACCACCCAGCAAGCCGGCCATCAGCGCCGCGCCCATCGTCAGCCAGTCAGGCGTCATCAGTCTTGCCAGTCTCTAAGGGCGGAGCAGGCTTCGACTCATCGCGCAGCATGTCAATCGACGGGCTGTCGAGGTCGTCGTACTGGCCACTTTTCACTGCCCACAGGAATGCCCAGATGGCCAAACCCAGCAGGGCGAGGCTGATCGGCACCAGGACCAGCAGGATCGTCATCTCAGGCCCGTCCGCGCGCCAGGCGCAATGCGTTGAGGGTGACCAGCAGCGACGATCCCGCCATGCCGACGGCCGCCAGCCAGGGGGACAGGGTACCGCTTGCCGCCAGTGGCAGGGCCAGCACGTTGTACGCCACCGCCCACGAAAGATTCTGGCGCACGATGCGACGGGTTCGCTTCGCCAATTGGATGCCTTCGGGAAGTCGGGACAAGGATGCGCTGGTCATTACCAGGTCGGCGGCACGCTGGGCGATAGCCGCGCCATCAGCCATCGCGACTGAAATATCGGCGCCGGCAAGGACGGGGGCATCGTTGATTCCATCTCCGACCATTGCAACGACGCGGCCCTTTGCTTGAAGCGCGCGCACGCGGGCAAGCTTTTCCTCCGGGGATTGCCGCGCGGACAGATCGCTGATGCCCAGTCTTTCGGCGACGCTGCGCACGGCGGGTTCCGAATCTCCGCTGCAAATCTCCACCGGGATGCCAAGGCCACGCAGTTGCGCGATGGCTTCGCTTGCGTCGGCGCGCATGTCTTCGATCAACTGGAAACTGGCATGGCCGGTGCGTCCGTCGCCGAGCCAGATGTGTCCGTCATCGGCATTGCCTGCGGCGAACCCCGGGCGGCCGATTCGCCATTGGCGGCCGTCTATGGTGGCTTCGATGCCAGTGCCAGTAACTTCGCGACGATGTGATACAGCCAGTAAGATCTTGGGATCATGGAAGGCGGTGGCGATGGGGTGCCTGCTGTCGCGCTCGAGTGCCGCAGCAATTTCAAGCAAGCGCGCCGGGTCTTCCATGGCGCAGACAGTCATTGCCCAGATCGAGCGTCGCGAAAGCGTAAGGGTCCCGGTCTTGTCGAACAGCACGTAATCCACGCGCGCCAAGTTGGCCAGGGCATCAGGCGACAGGGCCAGTATGCCCATGGCAGCCAGCCGACCGTGCGCGGCAGTCAACGCGGCAGGTATGGCCAACGACAACGCACACGGACAGCTGATGACCAGCACGGCGAGCGTCACTTCCAAAGCGCGGGACGGATCATGCGCATGCCACCAGGCATACACGAGGGCCGAGCAGAAAATCAAGGCGACCGCGAACACACTGGCGATGCGATCTGCGGCCTGGGCCAGGGCAGGCCGACCTGCTTGCGCCCGTTCAACCAGGCGAGTCATCTCCGACACACGCGTGTCGCTTCCAGTGCGCTCCACGGCAAGCCGGGCTGCCTGTCCGACGCAGACGCTGCCGGCGAGGGCAAGTTCGCCCGGGCTGCGCAGTATGGGCGTGGACTCGCCCGTAAGCAGGGCTTCGTCGAAACTTGCTGCCTGGTCGAGTACGCGCGCATCTGCTGGGACATTTTCGCCCGGCGCGACCCGCACAACATCGCCAATCCTCAGTTCCTCGACCGACACCTCTTCGCGCGCACTGCCCGCCGTTTCGCGTGTCGCGAGTACGGGTCGCGCACGAGCAAGCGCATCGACGCGCGCGCCTGCAAGTCTTCGTGCGCGCAATTCAAGTATTCGCGCGAACAACAGCAGCAGCACGAACATGACAGCCGCGTCGTACCAGACCTGTGGGCCGCCGCGAATGGTTTCGACCAGGCTGGCGCCGTAAGCGAGCAGGGTGGAGCCGGCGACCAGCGTATCCATTCCGATCCGACGGCCGCGCAACTCGCGGGCCATGCCCTGCAGGAATGGCCAACCGGAATAGAACACCACAGGCGTGGCGACAAGAAAGGTAATCCAGCGGAAGAAATCGCGCGTGGCGATGGCCATCTCGCCATTCGAATCGAAGTAAAGCGCTTCGGCGAACATCATGGCCTGCATCGCGCCGAGTCCCGCTACGCCCAGCCGCATCAACCCGGTTCGGCGCTCGATTCGCAGCGCCTGTTCACGCCCTTCGCCCGATGCCAGCCACGGTCGATAGCCAAGCTGTGAGAGTCGGCTCATCAGCGACGACAGCTTCACGACTGCTGGATTCCAGCGTACCTGCACGCGGCCGGTGATCGCGTTGGCAGTGGCGTCGGTAACGCCGGTTTCCGAGCGCAAGGCGCGGTCTATCAGCCACGCGCAAGCTGCGCAACGCATGCCCTGCGTCAGGATGGTTATCTCGCGGTCCGAATCGACGAGTCGGGTTTGCGCCGCCAGGAAATTGTCGCGATCCCACGCCGAGAAATCCGTGGCATCGGCGTCGACCCGCGTTCCCGACGCACTGCGCAGGCGATAATAGTCACCGAGGTCAGCACTTGCGATCCAGTCTGAGGCCGCAGCGCAGCCTTCGCAGCAGAACAGTTGTTCGACGCCGGCGATCTTGCGGGAGGCGGGTTTGTCTGCAGCCGGTTCGCCACAGTGGAAGCAGGCCGCTCGCGCGCGGACGTCCATCGGATCAGTTCACGTCCAGCGCCGAACCCAGCCGGACGGCGCTGCCGCCAGTTTGCACGCGCCCCAGGACTCGCCAAGCGCCATCGGCGGGACCCAGTCGGGCGATCCAGTCGTGGTTGATGTCAGTTTTTGCCGGAACGCTCCATCCCTGCGCGGATGGCAGCAACACCAGGCGCTGGTCGCGCGTCGAGTCGGTGGGATGATTGAGGTTCAAGACCAGTGGCTGGGTGCGTGGCAGGTCGCCACTGACCGGCAACACGTCGATCGAATCGGGGCCGATGTGCAGGATGACGACAACCTTCATCGCGCTTGCGCGCTGGTCCGGCCCCAGTTCGCTGACCTGTATCTGCGCGCGGCGCTGGACTTTGTCGGTGACCTCGTCGGCACCGCCATTGCGTACTGCAGTGACGACCAGTAAGACGCCGGCAACCACGGAGGCAGCGGGCAAGCCCCAGACCAGCCAGACCATGGGTTCGCGGTGGGCGGGTCGGGGGGTCATTGCGTCGGCCCGAAAAAATTGGAGTCCACGGATTTGCTGGCACTCGCATCGGTGGCCTCGATGTCAAACCGGACTGCCTGGATTCCGTGCGTGCTTGCCGGCGCGGACAGGGTCAGCGGCACGTCCAGCACCTCTTCCGCGGCTGCAGGCACGATGCGTTCCCCGCCGACCAGATTGATGCCAGTACCGGCGACGACGCGGATCCGGTAGCTCCTGGGTTCGACCGTCTTGTTGATGATCTTCAGCGTGTAGCTGTTTTCCACGCGGCCGTCGGCGACGACCTGGTACAGCGCATTCCGGTCACGCAACACTTCGGCAATCATCGGGCTGCGATGGCTGACGCCCCAGGCCCAGCCCAGGCAAAGTGCGAGCAGCAACAGGCCATAGATGATGATGCGCGGCCGGATGATCCGGGTCGGCTTGCCATCGATCGCATTTTGCGTCGAGTAGCGGATCAGGCCATGCGGATAACCCATCTTGTCCATCACTTCGTCGCAGGCGTCGATGCAGGCGCCGCAGGCGATGCATTCGTACTGCAAGCCGTTGCGGATATCGATGCCGGTCGGGCAGACTTGCACGCAGATCGTGCAGTCGATGCAGTCGCCCAACTGCTGGGCTTCGAACAAGGGCAGGGGTTCGGCTTTCAGGCCGGGGTCTGCAAACGCCGTGCCGCCACGGGCATGCACCGCCGCGTCGGCGGCGCTGGGATGATGGGCGGCGCGGAACACATAGTCGTAGGCGAGCACCTGGTCGAGCAGGCCGCGACCGCGCTCGAGCACGCTGCCCAGGCCACGCTTGCGCGGGCCACGGGGTTCGCCGCGCATCGGGTCGTAGGCGATGAGCAGTGTGTTTCTGTCGAACATGGCGCTCTGGAAGCGTGCATACGGGCACATGTACTTGCACACCTGCTCGCGCAGGAAGCCAGCGTTGCCCCAGGTGGCCAATGCATAGAACAGCACCCAGAACTGCTCCCAGCCGCCCCACTCAAGTGGCGAGCGCGCCGCCAGCTGCGTGATCGGGCTGAAGAATCCGACGAAGGTGAACCCCGTCCAAAGCGCAAACACCAGCCAGAGGAAGTGCTTCGACCCCTTGCGCAGGATCTTTTCGCGGTTCCAGGGGCCGGCGTCGAGTTTCATGCGACGGCCGCGGTCGCCTTCCGTCCATCGCTCCATCCAAAGGAATACTTCCGTCCAGACGGTCTGCGGACAGGCATATCCGCACCACAGGCGACCGGCCAGCGTGGTGAAGAAGAACAGCGCCATGCCTGCGATGATCAGCAGCATGGCCAGGAATACGAAATCCTGTGGCCAGAAATTCAGCCCGAAGATATAGAATTTTCGCGCAGGCAAGTCGAACAGCACGGCCTGCCGCCCATCCCAGCGCAGCCACGGGAAGCCATAGAACATGCCGAGCAACACCACCACGGCGGTGAGGCGCAGCGACTGCAATTTGCCGGTCACATCCCGTGGGTAGATCTTCCGTTCGCTGGCATAAAGGCTGTTGCCGCTTTCATCCAGCAGCGCGATCGGGATTTTCGTGGCCATGCGATCAGCGATCCGGTGGAAGCGGCTTGTTGAAACGGGCTGCCGGGCGCAACAGGATCCATGTGAACAGGCTGGAGCTGGCGGTAGCCAGCCAGAACATGAAGAAGCCGATCGTGTAGCCCAGTTCGCGGGACATCTTCAGCCCGGGCCAGGTGATGTCACGCAACGCCAGCGGATCGACAAAGGCGAAAAAAACCATCGTAGACACGCCCGCAGCGAAGAAGCTGGGCCAGGCAATCGCACCCAGCCGCTGCGCGATTGAGCGCGGCGGATGGTCGAAGCGTGGCTCGGTGAAATCGGTCACTCGGCCGAGACCGCTGCAGCGCCGGCGCCTGCTTTGGGTTGCGACAGGGACCAGACATAGGCCGCCACCAGGCGGCCCCGGGTTTCGCCCAGCAATTCGCGGTGCGCAGGCATCACGCCATGGCGTCCTTCATTCAAGGTCTTGTAGAGACTGTCGTTCGAGTCGCCGTAAAGCCAGTAAGCATCTGTGAGATCCGGTGAGCCCAAAGCGGGATTGCCCTTGCCTTCAACGCCGTGGCAGGCCACGCAGATGCCCTCGTACATGGCCTTGCCGCGGGTCGCCATGAAATCACCCGTCCGCTCCGCCTCAGGTTTGGCCAGGCTGCGCACGTAGGCAATCACATAGTCCTGCGCGTGTTCGCCGCCCATTCCCGTCAGCACCGTTCCCCAAGCTGGCATGACGCCCTCGCGGCCGTCGAGCACGGATTGCAGTACCTGGTCGGGTGAGCCGCCCCAATGCCAGATGTTGTCGCTCAGGTCCGGATAGCCGACCGCGCCGTGCGCCGACGAACCGTGGCAGGTCGCGCAGGTATTGCCGAAGATCGAACGCCCCAACTTCAGTGCCCGTGGGTCGCCCGCCAGGACCTGGATGTCCTTGCCGGCGAATTGGCTGAGCGTCTGTTCGACTTTGGCGTCGCGTACTTTCTTGTCCTCGTCGTGTTCGCCCACCGATGTCCAGCCCGACGTGCCCTTGAAGGCGCCAAGTCCCGGGTAGTAGATCAGGTAGGCGATACCGAACACGATGGTGATGTAGAACAGGTTGATCCACCAGCGCGGCATCGGCTGGTTGTACTCGGTGATGTC
>JBBRXD010000078.1:0-9007 GCA_038248775.1 Lysobacterales bacterium
CGGCGATGGCCTCCATCATGTCGCTGGACAGGCCGTGCTGCAGTGGCCGCTTGCGCACGTCCACCACGCGCACGCGCGGCGGATTGGCGCCGCCAGCGCGTTGCGGCAGGCGCGCCAGCTGGTAACGACGCGACAGTGCGTTATGCAGTGATTCAAGCGATGGCGTGGCGCTGCCCAGGATCACCGGGATGCCCAGTGCGCGGGCGCGCACCAGCGCGATGTCGCGTGCGTGGTAACGGATGCCATCCTGCTGCTTGTAGGACGCGTCATGTTCCTCGTCGATAACAATCAGGCCCGCTTCCGGCAGCGGCGTGAAGATCGCCGAGCGCGTGCCCACCAGCACCCGCGCCTCGCCACGCGCCATTGCCAGCCACGCGCGCGCGCGCTCGCCGTCGGCCAGTCCGGAATGCATCGCGATTACCGGCACGCCCAGTCGCGAACGGAAACGATGCAGGGTCTGCGGCGTGAGTCCGATTTCCGGCACCAGCACGAGCGCTTGTTTTCCTGCTGCGAGGCAGTCGCGGATGGCCTGCAGGTAAACCTCGGTCTTGCCGCTGCCGGTGACGCCCTCGAGCAACAGCGCGCGAAATCCCTGGCCACTGCGCAACATTTCCAGCGCGCCGGCCTGCGCCGAATTCAGCGTCGGCGCGAGGGCATCGGCGTTCGGCACGGGCGGCGCGTGCAATTCAATCCGCTCGGCGCGCCCTTGCTTGAGCAAGGACCGCGCGGCTACGCGCCAGCCCGGGTCGTCCTGGTCCAGCAGGTCTTCGGCGACTGGGCCGGCGGCCAGGTGCTCAAGCAGGCGACGCGGCCGCCCCTGTCCGGGCTTGGCGGCCAGCGATGCTGATCCCGCGTCGGTGATTCGCCAGCCGTGCGACGTGGTCTCGGGCAGGGCTTGGCCGTCGCGCAGGCCCACCGGCAAGGCGGTGGCCATCACCTCGCCCAGTGGCGCATGGTAGTAGCGCGCGCAGAAATGCAGGGTTTCGAGCAATTCGGCGCCGAGCAGGGGCTGGTCGTCGAGGACGTCCAGCACCGGTTTAAGGGTTTCAGGGTCAAGCTCGGTCGTGCCCATGGACAGGACCACGCCAATCTGTTCGCTCCGCCCGAATGGCACCCGCACCCGGCGGCCGACCCAGTCCGGCCCGATCGAGGCACCAGCGGGTGGCAGGTAGTCGAAAAGTCTTGGCAGGGGCACTGGAAGGGCCACGCGAAGCACGGTGCGGTCACGGGAAAGCATGGCAAAGTCTAGCCTGAACCAGCCCCCGGACAGCCTGTGGACGAACTTGCCGTACAGTGCTGAAAATTGTTACAGAAAGGTCAGGTAAGCCCATGACGCTAAACGGGAAAACTCCTTATCCACACGATCTGTGGATAACTCTGTGGACGAGGCCTGCCGCAGCGATGCGCAGTCCCTTGGAAAACGGTCCTTCTTCCGCCTTGGTGATTTTTTAACCAACCTGTCATAAACGTGCAAAAACAACAGCTTGCCGAAGACCTCCGAGCCGGAAATGTCTGTTGCCAACGGTTCAGGCAGATTTTTCGGGTCGCGCAGCGCGCTGTGCACAACGTTCCACGCGCAAAGCCGCGTCAGTACTGGCGGAGCGCGGAAATTGCCGCTGTCAAGTCACTGCTCCACGGCCGTCTTGACTAGAATGGCGGGTGCCTTCGACTTCCCACGAACCCTCCAACGCCTCCCGGCGCCCCGCCCTGGTCGCCTTCCTGCGTGGCATCGAGTTGCGCGGCTGGGTATTCGCCTGGAACCAGTGCGGCGACGAGGCGAAGGCCGAGCATGCCCTTGCCAGCGCCTTCCACGATTTCCTGCGCGGGGCCACCGAGCTTTCGCTGGCGGCCTGGCCGATCCATTTCTGGAGCAGCCTGCTCGCGCAGCCGCCCTTGATGACGCCACCCGGCAGTGGTTCGGCGCTGGCCGAACTGTCGCCCGGTCCTCGCGCCGCCCTGTTGCTGCGCCTGGTCGCCGGGCTGGACATCGCCCATGCCGCCGAAGCCCTGGGTGTTGCCGAACCTGCGTATGAAAAAGCGCTGCATCGTGCGCTCGCGCATCCGGGGCTGGATGCCGGCGGCCTGCAGGCCTTGCGCGAAGCGCTGCACTTGCAAGTACACGACGCGCCCGCCGCGCAACGACAACTGCTGGCGACCTGGCGCGATGAAGCCGTGCTGGCGATCGACGACACCATCGTGCCCGATGTCCTGCCACGCACCGTCGGACGGATGCGACGCTGGAGGGTCATCGCCGGCGTGCTTGCGCTCGCGCTGCTTGCGGTGATCGCCCATTTTGCATTGCAGCCGCCGGCCCACCCGGTGCAGGTCATTGACCGGGTCGCACCGCCGCCGTTGATGTCCGACACCATCGCTGTCACCCACCCCGACTACCTGCAGGTGGCAGCGCAGGATGATGCCGTGCTGGCGCGAGACCTTGCCTTCCTGGGCTGGTTGGCGGCGGCAACGCTTCCAACCCCCGTCGCCATGGATGAAACGCCGCTGCGCGCCGCTCCTGCGCAATTCGGGGCATTGCCGGCACCCGTGCAGGTCCTTCTCGATTCGGCTCGCAGCGCGTGGCCTGAACTCGATGCGGACACGCGCGACAACCTGCTGCGCCAGGCCGACGACTGGTCGGCACGCAATGCCGTGCTGCGCAACCAGCTGCGGCAACGCCTGCTGGCTTGGGATGCCTTGACGGCGCCCGAACGCGCGCGCCAGCGCACGCCTTTCCTGGCCTGGCAGCGCCTGAGCGAAACCGATCGCCGACAGATTCGCATCGCCGCCGACCGGCTGGCTGGTTTGCCTGCTGCGGAAGGCCAGGCCCTGCGCGCGCAATTTGCCGCGTCGCCCGCCGACACCCAGGCCCTGTGGTGGCTGGGCCCGGCGCTGGGCCAGGAGCTCGCACCGTTTTCGTCGCTGTTCGCCTTCATGCCCGAGTCGGATCGTCCGGCGTTGCTGCAGGCGTTGCGTGAACTCGACGACGAGTCGCGCGCCAACCTGGCGACGCTGGCGCCGCGCCTGACCGAAGCGCGACGGCAAGCCCTGCGCCGTGACTTGCTGGCCGCGCCCGCTGCCGGGCGCGCGCAACTGATTCGCGACCGTTTACTCCAGTAGCCGTGCGTAACTGATCACATCGTCAACAAGCCGACCAGCACCGCCCCCGCCAGGCCGAAGGCGAGCAGGATTGAATAACATAGGCCGAGCACGCCATATTTCACCAGCGTCATCAACCAGCGCTGTCCGTAAACGCGCTTCTGCATCAGCAACAGGTACAGCGGAATCCAGGCCGAGGTCAGGCCGATCGCCCAGCCGAATACGCCACGCCAGAAACCCCCGTCGGGAGCGAGCCATTCCTGCAGCCAGGAAAAAGCCACGACCAGGGTCAGCGCGAGCGAGATGAAGCTGTGGCTGTGCAAGGCGACGATAAGGTGTTCCATGTACAGCCGCCGCTTGAACCAGTAGGCGATCTTCAGCATCAGCGCGAACAACGGCATCAGCACTATCAATGTCTGCGGCAGCACCTTGAACAAGGCTTCAACGAGTGGCTTCTCGCTGTTGCTCGACTTCATTACGTCACTTGCGTGGGCGACGCGACGGTTCAGGCTCTGGTTCACCGCGCGCGGCAGCCATCGCAAGGCGATGGGGTTGGTCACCGGGTCCCAGGGCTTTCCGTTGGCGTTGAAACTGAAGTCCTTGTCGTCCCTTCCAGGCTCGGGCGGTGGCGGCTTGCCTGCGAGCTTGGCTGCGTCCATCTTTTTCAGGTAATTGATTCGCTCGTCGGCTGATTCGCGCAGCCGCTGCTCCGCAATCTCGACCCCCGCCAGGGCGCCCCCGGGCACGCCTTTCACTTTCTTGCGCGCGCCAGCCAGTTCCTTCAGCGCTTCATCGCGCGCGGCTTCGACCTGGGCAATCGTGGTTGCCGTGTCGATGCTGCTCGAACGGGCGTCGATATTCCTGCCCTGCTCGCGCGCGGAAATGGTCGGATCCGATTCATTGAAATCGATGCTGGCCTGGATGGCGAAGAAGGCAAGCAGGCTCAGGAACAGGAACAGGCGCATCGGCGTGACATAGCGAACGCGACGCCCGGCGAAATATTCCAGCGACAGAAAACCGGGCCGGGTCAGCAGCGGGCCCAGCGTGCGCAGTACGCGCGAATCGATGTTGAACACCGTGTCGGAGAAGTCGCCAAGGACGCTGGAAAAGTGCCGAACCAGTCCTTGGGTCGGCTGGCCGCAGGCATGGCAATGCTCGCCCTGCAGCGGCACGCCGCAATTCTCGCAGCGGCGCGCCGAACGGGGCGTTGCGGGGATGGGCGACGCAGGGCTTGGGTCAGTGCTGGCCATGCGGCCTCCAGTTCGGATGCGGCTACTATAGCGACAGAATTTTCCTCCGCATCCACCGATGACCCATTCCACAAGCCGCCTCGCGCGCCTGCTGCGCGAGATGCGGGTCAGCTTCGTGCTCGCCCTGCCACTGGTACTGGGACAACTGGCGGCCATGCTGATGAGCGTGGTCGACTCCCTGCTTGCCGGTCGCCATGGCTTGCGCACGCTCGCCGCGGTAACGGTGGGCAGCTCGATCTGGACGGTCGCTTTGTTGTTGTGCGTCGGCGTGTTGATGGCGATCCCACCGTCGGTGGCGCAGCTCAATGGCGCCGGGCGTCGCGCCGAGATCGCACCGTTGTGGCGGCAGTCGCTATGGATCGCGTTGCTGATGGGCCTGGCGCTGACGGTCGCGGTCTGGTGGTCGCCATGGTTGCTCGATGCGATCGGGATTGTCGAAGATGTGCGGCCCCAAGCTGCGGCATTCCTTCGCGCGATTGCTTTCGGCGCGCCGGCGATGTCGATCTATTTCAGTTTCCGTTACCTGAGCGAAGGCCTGGCGTGGACGCCGCCAACGATGGTATTCGGCATCGCCGGGCTGGTGTTGCTCGTGCCACTGGGTTACGGGCTGATGTTCGGCATGGGCCCGATTCCCGAGTTGGGCGCCGCGGGCCTGGGCATCGCGACCGCCATCGTGCTGTGGCTGCAGGCGATCGGTTTCGGCATCTACCTGGCGACGTCCAGTCGCTTCGATGACCTCGGCTTGTTCAGCCGGTGGGACGCGCCAAACTGGAAACAGATCCGCGCACTGCTCGCGCTCGGCTTGCCGATGGGGGTGTCCATCTTCATGGAAGGCAGCTTGTTCGTGGCCACTGCCCTGTTGATCGGTCGGCTGGGCGCGGTCGACGTGGCGGCGCACCAGATCGCACTCAATGTCGCCAGCGTCTGCTTCATGTTGCCGCTGGGCATCGCGATGGCGACCACGGTGCGGGTAGGACACGCGGCAGGTTCTGGTGATTGGTCTTCCGTGCGTTGGGCGGCGGGCGCGGGCTTCGCGCTGGGTGGCGTCACCCAGGCCGTGGCTGCGGCCATCCTGCTATTGGGCGGGGCCTGGATCAGCGGTCTTTACACCAGCGATCCGGCCGTGGCGGCGCTTGCCGTGCTGCTGATGCGATATGCGGCGGTGTTCCAGTTGCCCGACGGCGTTCAGGTGCTTTCCGCCGGCGCCCTGCGTGGGCTCAAAGACACCCGCGTGCCGATGCTGATCACCATCTTCGCCTACTGGGGTATCGGCTTGCCACTGGGTGCCTGGTTCGGCCTGAACCTTCACGGGCGCGCGCCGGGGCTTTGGATAGGCTTGATCCTGGGCCTGAGCGTCGCCGGTTCATTGCTTGCCTGGCGTTTGTGGCTGCAGTGTCGCGATCCCAAGCCAATCGTCCCTGTGACCTAAGGCGCATACCCCAGGTACGCAGGGCGGGTATCCTACGAGCATGTTTTTCCGGAGTTTTTCATGAGCGAGTCTTCGTCCAACCCTTTCTGGCGATTCCTGGTCGGCGTCGGCCGCTTCATCAACTTCGCCAACCACCTGGTCTTCAACCTGATCATGTTGTTGTTCCTGTTCCTGGTGATCGGCCTGATCATGATTGCCGCGGCGGCGAAGTCGGGAACCGGCGCGATGAGTCCGGTGCAGGACGATACGGCGCTGGTGATCGACCTCGACGCCACGCTGGTCGAGCAATACACCAGCGCGCCGATCCAGCGCGCGATCACCCAGGCAACCGGTGGCGACCCGACCATCGAAATCCAGTTGCGCGACGTCGTGGAGGCGCTGAAGCTGGCCAAGGCCGATCCGAAAATCGATCGCGTCGTGTTACTGACCGACGGCTTCCAGGTCGCCGGCTTTGTCTCGATGCGCGAACTGGGCGCGGCGCTGCGTGATTTCCGCAGCAGCGGCAAGAAGATCCTCGCCTACGGCGCGGGCATGGAACAGAAGGGTTACTACCTGGCCGCGCAGGCGGACGAAGTCTTCCTCGATCCCGATGGCGCGGTGTTGCTCGAGGGCCTGGGTCGCTATCGCCTCTACTATCGCCAGGGCTTGCAGGACAAGCTGGGCGTGGACGTGAAATTGTTCCGCGTCGGCGAATACAAATCCGCCGCCGAGCCCTACATCCTGGATGCGGCATCGCCCGAATCGCGCCAGGCCGACCTGTTCTGGATGAGCGACCTGTGGCAGCGCCACGTGGCCGACATCGCCAGCGCGCGCAAGCTGAAGGTGGAAGACCTCAACGCGATGATCAACAACCTGCCCGAGCGCGTGCAGGCTGCGCGCGGCGACCTGGCGAAACTCGCCGTCGACAGCAAGCTCGTTGACGGACTCAAGACGCAGGACGAACTGGAAAAACTGCTGGCCGAGCGCGGTGCCTATGACAAGAAAGAACAGACCTTCCGCCAGGTCGGTTTGTATCCCTACCTGCTGCAGCGCAAGGCGCGCAGCGGCCTGCTCGACCGCCATGGCGAAGTCGCCGTGGTGGTGGCGCAGGGCGAGATTACCGATGGCGACCAGCCGCAGGGCGTGGTCGGTGGCGAGTCAACCTCCAGGTTGATCCGCCAGGCACGCGAAGACGACGAAGTAAAGGCCCTGGTGTTGCGCGTGGATTCCCCCGGCGGTGGCGTGTTCCCGTCCGAACAGATCCGCCGCGAGATCGAGCTGACGCGCAAGGCCGGCAAGCCGGTCGTGGTATCGATGGCCAACGTGGCCGCGTCTGGTGGTTACTGGATCTCGATGAATGCTGATCGCATCTATGCCGATCCGTCCACCATCACCGGTTCGATCGGTATCTTCGGCCTGTGGATGAGTGCGCCGCGCGCGCTGGACAAGATCGGCGTGCACAGCGACGGCGTCGGCACCACGCCGCTGGCTGGCGCATTCGACATCACCCGTCCGCTCGACCCGGGCGCAGCTACGATTATCCAGTCGGTCATCGAGCACGGCTATGCGCAGTTCATCGGCAAGGTTGCCGCTGCCCGGGACACTTCACCTTCGAAGGTCGACGAAGTGGCGCGCGGTCGTGTCTGGAGCGGCGCCCAGGCCAAGGAGCGCGGGCTGGTAGACGAACTCGGCGGCCTGGCTGAAGCGCAGGCGGAAGCCGCGAAGCTGGCCAAGCTGGGCGCGAAGTACGACGTGCAGTATGTCGAGAAGCCGATGTCGGCCTTCGAGCAGTTGTTCCTGGACATGAGCCGCAGCGCGCGACTGTCGGTGCTGGTGCGCAATTTCGGCCCGTTGCAGGCGGTGCTGGGCAGCGAGACGGCCGAGCGCCTGCAGGGCGAACTGGCCTGGCTGCAGCCGCGCAAGGGCGCCAGCCCGATCCGCGCCGTCGCCCACTGCCTCTGCGATTTCTAACCCCTGTAGGAGCGGCCTTTGTGGCAGCGGCCTTTGTGGGAGCGGCCTTTGTGGGAGCGGCCTTTGTGGGAGCGGCCTTGGCCGCGACTGCTCCAGCTCAAAAACCGCCGGGCATCGCCCGGCGTCTTTTTTTTCAGCCGCCCGATTCTTCGAGTGCCTTCGCGCGGTCCTTGTCAGCCTGCTCGATCGGCGCGCCGGCGTTCTTGGCCTTGTCTATCGGCTGGTTGATGGCGTCGCGCAGCTGGTTGTGTTCCTGGGCTTTCTGCGCGGCCTCACTCTGCTGCTCGATAGGCCCCTGCAGGTCGCAGGCGACAAGCAAGGACGCGGCCAGCGCCAGGACAGTCAGGTTGGAGACAGTGGTGGTTCGCATCGGTGTACTCCTCGCAGCGACAGCTTGCAGGCTATCCTACGCCCGAAGCGAGCCGAACGGACCGCGACAGGGCGACAACCATGGACGCTAATCGCTGGCGATTGCACGGGCAGACCGCGCTGGTAACCGGGGCCAGCGTCGGCATCGGCCGCGCCGTCGCCGACGAACTGCTGGGCCTGGGCGCCGACGTGCTGCTGGTTGCCCGCGACGAAGCCCAACTCGCCGCAACGGCGGCGGAACTGTCCGACGAACATCCCGACCGCGAAGTGCGCACCTTTGCCGCAGATGTCGGCGATGTAGAACAACGCCGGGAGATTTTCGACTGGGTCGAAGACCTGGGCGCGGGCCTGAATATCCTGGTCAACAACGCCGGCAACAATATCCGTCGCGCAGTAATGGACTACAGCGAAACGGAATGGCGCTCGTTGTTTGAAACCAATCTGTTCTCGGCCTTCGAGTTATCGCGTTTCGCATTCCCACTGCTGAGCCAACATGCGGCATCGAGCATCGTGAATGTCGGTAGCGTCTCGGGCCTGACCCATGTACGCACCGGCGCGGTCTATGGCATGAGCAAGGCAGCGCTGCACCAGCTGACCCGCAACCTGGCCTGCGAGTGGGCCGAAGACGGCGTCCGCGTGAACGCGGTCGCGCCCTGGTACATCCGCACCCGGCGCACGTCGGATGCGTTGTCGCAACAGGAATATTACGAAGAAGTCATCTCGCGCACGCCGATGCGACGCATTGGCGAGCCCGAGGAGGTTGCTTCAGCAGTCGCATTCTTCTGCCTGCCTGCTTCGAGTTACGTCACTGGCGAATGCATTGCCATCGACGGTGGGTTCTTGCGCTACGGCTTTTAGTTGTGGGAGCGGCCGTGGGCGCGATTTACAAAAAGCGCGAAGCGGGGGACAGAGCGGC
>JBBRXD010000079.1:0-8924 GCA_038248775.1 Lysobacterales bacterium
GCCCCCGCTGCAACTCAATTTCCTGAAAAACCTGCTGGTACTGGGCATGTTGCTGCCCGCCATCCCCTTGCTGCACGGCTTGGACGTGCCGCAGTTCAGCGCGTGGCAGGCCTTTGCCGCCATCGCCAGCGGCGTGATTGGCATTGGCATCGCGGACACCCTGTATTTTCGCGCGCTCAATGAGCTCGGTGCCGGGCGCATGGGCGTGCTGGGCAATTTCTACAGCCCGTTCGTGATCGTGCTGAGCTTCTTGTTCCTGGACGAAAGCCTGTCACCCCTGCAACTGATCGGCTTCGTGCTGGTCAGCCTGGGCGTATGGATCGCCGCGTGGCCGCGGGCGGGGTCCGAGCCACGGCCGGCCCACGCAGTTCGTGGCTTCGGGTTCGCCATGCTGGCCATCGTGCTGATGGCCATCTCCATCATCCTGGTCAAGCGCGTTCTTGAGCAACAACCCCTGCTGTGGGTTACCGGACTGAGGATGGTCGGCGCCATCGCCGGCATGGCGGCCATCGCCTGGTTTCGCGGCGAATTCGCCCATTTGGCGCCGCCAACGGTCGGCATGCCCTGGCGCAGACTGGTCTTCGCGGCCTTCATCGGCCAGTTCCTGGCGATGGTGCTGTGGCTGGCCGGCTACAAGTACACGTTGGCCTCGGTGGCCGCCATCCTCAACGAAACGGCGTCCATTTTCATCCTTTTGCTGGCGGCCATCTGGCTGAAGGAAAAGCTGACCCGGCGGGCGATTATCGGGGTGGGGCTGACCCTGAGCGGAGTTTCCGTCATGCTGATGGTCAGATGAGTACCGCACCCGCCATCGAACCGAGCCGCAGCGACCCGGAAATCCTCCGGGCCACCGGCGACTGGACCTTGCATAACGCCCAGGCCCTGCTTGCCTTCATCGCCAACGCACCGGACAAGGCCAAGGACATCGATGGCCGCGACATCGGCAAGCTCGACTCGACCGGGGCGATGCTGTTGTCGCGTTACGCAATGCGGGTCGGGCTGGGCCTGTCCACGGTCGAGGTGCAGCCCAAGTACCAGTCGATGGTCAATGCGGTTCGTGAAATCTGCGAAACACCGGTACGCAGCAAGGGCAAGGACCTGGGCTTCAAGCGCATGCTCGAACGCCTGGGCTATTCGGTCGAGGACTATTCGAAGGAAATCCTGGCGCTGATCGGGTTCGGCGGCCTGACCTTGCAGACGGTGGTCCGCACCCTGTTGCGCCCGGCCCGGATCCGCATCACGTCCACCGTGCACCATATGGAACAAGTGGGCCTGGATGCGGTGCCGCTGGTGCTGCTGCTGAGCTTCATGGTCGGCGCGGTCATCGCCTTCCTGGGCGCGACCGTGTTGCGCGATTTCGGTGCTGAAATCTTCGTGGTCGAACTGGTCGGCATCGCCTTCCTGCGGGAATTCGGCGTGCTGCTGACCGCCATCCTGCTGGCGGGCCGCACCGCCAGCGCGTTCACTGCGCAGATCGGCGCAATGCAGAGTGGCGAAGAAATCGACGCCATCCGCACACTCGGCCTCGATCCGATCGAATTGCTGGTATTGCCACGTCTGTTCGCGTTGGTGTTGATGCTGCCGCTGCTGACCTTCCTGGCCATGATGGCTGGACTACTCGGCGGCATGGCCGTCTGTGCGGCGAGCCTGGACCTGTCGCCGGAGCTTTTCTTCACGCGCCTGCATGAAAACATCAGCGTCCGCCATTTCTGGGTGGGGCTGTCCAAGGCGCCGATATTCGCCATGGTCATTGCATTGATCGGCTGCCTGGAGGGCTTCCAGACCCAAGGCACCGCGCAATCGGTCGGCGAGCGCACCACCTCCAGCGTGGTCCAGTCCATTTCGCTGGTCATCCTGCTTGATGCGGCCGCCGCGCTGTTTTTCATGGAGATGGATTGGTGAGCGCCGTCGCGCCCGTCACGCAGGAGGCCACGCCGGAATTTGCAGTGCGCGTGCGCGGACTGTCGAATTCCTTCGGCAAGCAGATGATCCACGAAGACCTGGACCTCGACGTGCGCACGGGCGAGATCATCGGCGTGGTTGGCGGCTCCGGCACCGGCAAATCGGTGCTGATGCGGGCGATCCTCGGCCTGCGCCGGCCGCAGGCCGGCACGATCGAAGTGCTGGGCGTGGACGCGCTGTCGGAAAACACCACCAAGCGGCTCGAGATCGAGCGCAACAGCGGCGTGCTCTACCAGAACGGCGCCTTGTTCTCGTCGCTGACCGTGGCTGAAAACGTGATGGTGCCGCTGAAGGAGCACCACGACCTGCCGGCCGACCTCATCCACGACCTGGCCATCCTCAAGATCCGGCTGTCGGGCCTGCCCGATAACGCCGCGGACAAATTCCCCTCGCAGCTGTCAGGCGGCATGCGCAAGCGCGCGGCCCTGGCGCGGGCATTGGCGCTGGACCCGGCACTGTTGTTCCTGGACGAGCCGACTGCGGGCCTCGACCCGATCAGCGCGGCTGCCTTCGACCAGTTGATCCTTTCATTGCAACGGGCCCTGGGCCTGACCGTGTTCCTGATCACCCACGACCTCGATACGCTTTACACCATCTGCAACCGAGTGGCGGTACTGGCCGACGGCAAGGTACTGGTGAACGCGCCTTTGGAGGAAGTCGAAAAGTACGACCATCCGTGGGTGCAGGAATATTTCCACGGCCCTCGGGGTCGCGCCGCGCAAGCGGCCAAGGAGAAAAGATAAATGGAAACCAGAGCCAATCACGTCCTGATCGGACTGTTCACGATTGCCGTTACCTTGATGGCGGTGTTGTTCGCGTTGTGGGCGGCCAACTACACGTCCAACCGCAACTGGGACGAGTACGACGTCTTCTTCAAGGAAGCGGTTACCGGCCTTGGCACCGGCGGCATCGTCCAGTACAACGGCATCAATGTCGGCGAGGTTCGCAAGCTCACGCTCGATCCCAAGGACCCGCGCCGCGTGATCGCGCGCATTCGCCTGCAGGCCGACACACCGGTGAAGATCGATACCAAGGCCAAGCTTGCGTTCATCGGCCTGACTGGCGTCGCGCAGATCCAGTTGTCCGGCGGCCTGCCGGAAAGCCCGCGCCTGTTGCCCACGCCTGACCGCAAGATACCGATCATCGCCACGCAACCTTCGGCCCTGCAAAACATCGCCGAGGCCGCGAACGATATCGTCGAGCGCCTGCGCACCATTCTCAGCGACCAGAACATCGAACGCATTTCCGGCACGCTCGACGACATCCACCAGGTCAGCAGCACCGTCGCCGGACAGAAGGAAGACGTGGCAGCGCTGATCAAGAACCTGCGCGAGACCAGCGTGCAGCTCAATAACACACTGGTGAAGGCGCAAGGCAGCCTGGACACCATCGACAAGAGCGTCGTGCAGAACCTGCCGGCGTTGATGGAAAAACTCGACCGCACCCTGAGCTCGCTCGAGTCGGCCAGCAAGAACGCCAACGGCGTGATCGCCGACAACCGGGAGTCCATCGCCAGCTTCAGCCAGAACGGCCTGGGCCAGGTCGGGCCGACCCTGGTGGATCTGCGCGTCTTGCTGCGCGACCTGCGCCGCATCACGTCAAAGCTTGACCGCAACCCGAGTGGCTATGTCACTGGCCGCAACCGTCCCGAGGAGTTCGAGCCGAAATGATCACTATCAAGGCAAGCCAGGCCAGGCACGCGCTCCCGATGGCGCTCGCAACCCTACTGCTGGCGAGCAGCTGCGGCATTCTTCCGAAGCGCGAACCGGTCACTATCTACCAACCGGTACGCGCAGTCAGCGCACCAAGTCCTGAATGGCCGCGCGCTAGTTGGTCGTTGCTGGTGTCACGCCCCGTTGCGGGCACCCAGATCGATTCGGAACGCATCAGCGTGCAGCCCGCTCCTGGTACGGTCCAGGTGTACAAGGGCGCAGCATGGACCGACGCCGCACCTGATTTGTTGCATACCTCCTTGCTCAAGCGCTTCGAGGATTCGCAGCGGATCCTGTCGGTATCCCGATCGGGCGGCGGCGTGCGCGGCAAGTACCAGTTGCTGACGGAATTGCGCAGGTTCGAGTCGGAGTACATGCAACCAGGCCAGCCGCAAGCCGTAGTCGAGGTGTACGCGCGCCTGGTTCACACCACGGACGGCCGCGTGGTGGCGGCGCGAAGTTTCGTCGGCAGCGAGCCATCCGCTGGCGAAGAAGTCGGCGCCGTGGTCGAGGCGTTCTCCCGTGTGCTGGACCGGACCACCGGCGAGATCGTTGGCTGGACCTTGCGCAGCGGCAACGAAGCTCCCGCGCAGTCAGACTAGCGCCGCCCCTCGCGAGTCGGCGCGAATCTGCCGGAAGGTCAGGTTGATCCGATCGGCCACGGGGCGTGCGGTACGTGGCAGCGCATGTCGATAATTCGCCTGGGTGTCGCCGCGCATCACCAACAGGCTTCCGTGCGGCAGCTCGAGAGTCAATTTCTGCCCGGCGTCGCGCCGGTGCTTCAAGGCGAATCGTCGGCCCGCGCCCAGGCTGATGGAAGCGATCACGGGGCGCCGCCCCAGCTCAGGCTCGTCATCGCTGTGCCAGCCCATGGCATCCCGGCCATCGCGATACCAATTGGCCAAGGCCGAATTGAAGTCAATGCCCAAGACTGATCGCAACTCGCTACGCAGCTCGGCCATGGCCGGGTGCCAGGGTCGCGGCTCGAAGCGCGCGCCTGAATAGACATAACCAGCCCCTTCATCGCCGATCCAGCTGCTCAGCCGTGGCGAATCGACCCAGCGGCCAAACATCCGGATCCGGTGCACCTCCCAGTCGAGGCCTTCACGCAGGCTGGACATCAGGTGGTTGGCACGGGCAGGCGCCAACCAGGATGGGTCCATCAACAATTCGGCGTCGGCCAGGGGCAACTCGCTCAGCATGTGCAAAGTCTCCCTGATTTGCCGCGTCCGCGCCGAACCGCGATAATCAACCCTCCCCAAGAGGCAACCCTGATGACGGAACGCGATGTCATGGAATATGACGTGCTGGCAGTTGGCGCCGGACCGGCCAGCCTGGCCTTCGCCATCCGCCTCAAGCAACTCAAGCCCGAGCTCAGTGTTTGCATCATCGAAAAATCCTCCACCATCGGCGCGCATATCCTTTCGGGTGCCGTCATCGAACCCGGTCCGCTTGACGAATTGCTACCCGGATGGCGCGATGCGCCGCCACCCATTTGCGTACCCGCGACGACAGATGAATTCTGGATCCTGAGCAAGACCGGCGGATTCAAGCTGCCGGTAGTGCCGCCGCAGATGTCCAACCACGGCAACTTCATCGTGTCGTTGGGCGCGATGTGCGCGTGGCTGGCGCCGCAGGCCGAAGCCTTGGGCGTGGAAATCTATCCGGGTTTCGCCGCATCGGAAATATTGTTCGATGACAGTGACGCCGTGGCCGGGGTTCGCATCGGCGACATGGGCGTGGCGCGCGATGGTTCGCACAAACCCGGCTACGCGCAGGGCATCGACATCAAGGCGCGCATCACCGTGCTGGGTGAAGGCGCGCGCGGGCACCTGACCAAGCGGCTGGTCAACAAATTCAAGCTCGATGCCAACAGCGATCCGCAGAATTACTCCATCGGCATCAAGGAACTCTGGCAAGTACCGGCCGGTCGCGCTTCGCAAGGCAAGATCGTGCACTCGATGGGTTGGCCGGCCGACCCGAAGACCTACGGCGGCAGTTTCATATACCACCTCGACAAGGACCGCATCGCGCTGGGCTACGTATCCGGCCTCGATTACGTCGATCCGATGTACGATCCCTACGAAGCCTTCCAGCAATGGAAGAACCATCCCAGCGTGAAGTCGCTGCTGGAAGGCGGCACGATCCTGTCAGCGGGCGCGCGCGCGATCGTCACCGGCGGCTACCAGGCGCTGCCAACGCTGGAGATGCCCGGTGCGATCTTGATTGGCGACGCTGCAGGCCTGTTGAACGTGCCCAAGATCAAGGGCACGCACCAGGCGATGCGGTCGGGAATGATGGCTGCGATGCATATTGCCGAAACCGGCACGCCGGTCGGTTGGGATGCGAAGCTGCGTGGCTCGGCCGTGATGTCGGAACTCAGGAAGGTTCGTAACTTCAAGCCCGGATTCAAGAAAGGCCGCGTATTCGGCCTGCTCAATTCGGCCTGGGAGACCGTGACGGCGGGCTATTCGCCCTGGACGATGAAGGTGAAACCCGACTGGTCCTCGTTGCAGAAGGTTGCCGATGCCGAACGTCCCAAACGTGACTACGTCGAACGGACGCTGGCGCCACGCGACCGACTGGCCGGCGTGTACTTCGCGGCGACCGAACACGACGAGGACCAGCCGATCCACCTGAGGGTGCTCGACACCAATATCTGCATCGGCGCCTGCGCGGAGGAATACGCGAATCCCTGCACGCGCTTTTGCCCGGCAGGCGTCTATGAAATCGTGAAGGACGCGAGCGGCTCACGACTGCAGATCAACGCCGCCAACTGCGTGCACTGCAAGACGTGCGACATCAAGGACCCGTACCGCATCATCGACTGGGTTACGCCGGAAGGCGGCGCGGGTCCCAACTACCTCAACCTGTAGCTCGGGCTACTTCGCCGGCGCTGCCATATCGGGCGCCCTGTATTCGAGCTTCGCCAGCTCGATGCCGGGCACCGCAGACATCGCGGTCATTACCGGCATGGAAACCAGGTCCATCGACGGCGGCTTGCCGCCGCGCTTCTTGTCGCCCTCCGGCGGCTTGGTGGGACCGCCACCAAACCGGTACGGCAAGCTGACCCTTGAGGGCACCACCTCGCCATCCACCTTGTCTAGCTCAAAGCGGCTGCCGCGAACGGAATTCGATACCGCGTCCAGGTAGCGAGCCTCGGCGAACTTGCTGGGATCGCGCAATTGCACCCGCTCGGTGGTTTGCGTGGCCGGATCCGGGCTGCCGTCCGCGCCCACGTTTACCGCCACCACCACCAACGCTCCACCCTGTCGCCCCTGGTATTTCGGCGGATCGATCTTGCCCATGTGCAGCAGCCCCGGCCCGCTGAAAGCACGCTTGAGCCTGGGCGCGAAGCGGCCCTCGCCCAACGGTTCCAGCGCGATCGTGACCGTCAGGCTGGTCTCGCTGGATACGGCCTTGCCACCCTTCCGGGCAGGAACGAAAACCAGCTTGCGCGCGAACTCCTCCGCGGCGCGGTTCAGGCCAGGCACGACCTGGGAATCGCCAGGCTTGACCGCCACGACCTTGCCTGCGGCATCCACCGACACCTTCAACGCGATCATCTGCTGCGGTATGGGCGCCGCGGCACCGGGGCTGTCCACCGCCTGGACCAGATTGCCGTGGGCCCCGAAGGCCACAGCCAGGAATAGTAATTGCAGTCGATATTTCATTTGTGGACCCCCAGCTGTTCGGACCGATTCTAGTCCCAAGCGCCGCCCGTTCACCGTGCCGAAGGCCATGGGCGGTAAAATGGCCAAAGTCTCCTGGAGTCCGCCATGTCCCTCAGTCCCGAACTGCGCCAGCGCATCGAACGCACCCTGTCCAGCAACCGCGTCGTACTGTTCATGAAGGGCGACCCCAGTTCGCCGCGCTGCGGTTTTTCGGCCAAGGCGGTCGGCATCCTGGATGCCATCTCGCCCGGCTACGCCAGCGTCGACGTGCTTGCCGACCCGGAGATACGCGAAGGCATCAAGGAATACGGGCAGTGGCCCACCGTTCCCCAGTTGTATGTTGGCGGCGAGTTGGTCGGCGGCAGCGACATCATCGAACAGATGCTCAACTCCGGCGAGCTGCACGAAGTACTCGGCGTGGCTGCGCCCGATCGCACGCCGCCGAGCATCACCATCAGCGCCGCAGCCGCCGAAGCCATTCGCAGCGCGCTGGACTCCGCCGACCCGGGCCTGGGCCTGCACTTGGCCGTGGATCCCCGCTTTGCCTCGCAGTTCCAGCTCAAGCCCGTCACCGGCCAGGAAATCGTGGCCGAGGCATCCGGCATCCGCGTGCACCTGGACCTGGCCAGCGCGCCACGGGCCAACGGCATCGCCATCGACTGGGTCGAGGATGTTCGCGGCTCGGGCCTGGCCATCAGTAATCCGAATGCGCCACCGCCAGTGAAGTCGATGTCCGTGCAGGAATTGCATGACCGGATCGTCGCCGGCGCCATTGACGTGGTCGATGTCCGCCCAGCCCAGGCGCGTGCCATCGCGCCGTTCCCGCAGCCGCATGAAGTGCTGGACGAAAACAGCCACGACCGCCTGGTCGCGCTGCCCAAGGACCTGCCCCTGGCCTTCCTCTGCCACCACGGCAACTCCAGCCGACAGGCCGCTGAACACTTCCGCGGTCTGGGTTTCCACGACATCTACAACGTCGAAGGCGGCATCGATGCCTGGGCCGCGGAGATCGATCCCCAGGTGCCGCGCTATTGATGTGTGACGCGGGGCTCCGGTACGGTTAGAGTAAATGCGCTAAGTTCACAGCATGATGACTGGCTGGACCCGCACACTCGCGGGCGCCCGCCACCACCGGGGGAGGCGTTATGAAACTGACTGTAATCACTTTGTCCTTGATGCTGATCGCGCTGGCTGCTTGTTCGGACAAGGCAGGCGGTGGAGGCGGCAGCAAGAACGAACTCGCCGCGACAGCTTGCGATGCCTATGCAAAAGGCCAGCTCGAGGACAAGACTTACCAGCTCGACCACGCCGAACTCGCCAAGAGCATGGCCGATGCCGGTGATGGCGCCTCGCTGCTGCGGGGGCCCATCACCATCGAACCGGGCCTGGCCTCGGAGAGCAAGCAGACCCTGGAATGCCGGGTCCGCTTCGTCGAAGGCAAGGACACGCCCGACGTCATCAACATGCAATTCATCTGGTGAGTGGGAGCGGCCTGTGTGGGAGCGGGCGGGGGGGCCGGGGGATTTTAAAAAAAACAGGGGAAAAACGACACAACCGGGAATAAAAAAAAAAAAAA
>JBBRXD010000080.1:0-8866 GCA_038248775.1 Lysobacterales bacterium
AAGGATGTCTACCAGCAATTGGCGACGGGCGGCACCGCCACGCGCGTCGACGAAGCCGCGCAGGCCGGCATGGACGTAGCGTCGCCGGTGTACGACGCTGCGCGCACGCGTCTTGCATTCGTCCGCCACGGCGACGTGTTCGAGCGCGACCTGCGCAGCGGCGCGCTGACGCAAGTCACCCGCAGCGTTGATGCCGAGGCGGACCCGCAATATTCCGCCGACGGCCAGTCCTTGCAGTTCCGCCAAGGCAACAGTTGGTTTGCCTGGAATTCGCGCGACCGCCTGGTCAGCACGATTGCGATTGCGGTAGCGAGCAAGGACCCGGGCGCAAAACCAGTCGCCGACGCGCAGCGTGAAATGCAGTTGCGACTGATCGCCACCCTGAAACGACAGAGCGAGGATCGCGAGGCAGAACGCCTGCAAGGGCAGTTGTTGCGCAAGCTCGACGCCACGCGCGCACCCGCGCCGGCCTACGTCGGCGACGACGTCAGGATCGACGGCACGTCGTTGTCGCCGGATGGTCGCTGGCTGCTGGTGGTGACCTCGCCCAAGGACGCCGACCTTGGCCGCATCGGCAAGCTGCCGCGTTATGTCACTGAGTCGGGCTACGAGGAATTCGAGGACCAGCGCACGCGGGTCGGTCGCAACTGGCCGATCGCGCAAGCCCTGAAGTTGGTGGCGTTGGCGACCGGCAAGGTGACCGGCCTGGCCTTCGACCCGCTGCCCGGCATCAACGTCGATCCCCTGGCGGATATGCGCAAGGCACAGAAACTCGATGCACTGAAGGGCAACCGCGCGGTGCGCGTGTTGAACCAAGGCGACAACAGCGGCGCAGCCACCATCCGCTGGAGCGGCAATGGTTCGCAACTGGCAGTGCAGATCCGCGCCATCGACAACAAGGACCGCTGGATTGCGACCGTGGATCTTGGCAACGGCATGCTGCGCAACGCGCACCGCATGACCGACCTGGCCTGGATCAACTGGAACTACAACGATTTCGGCTGGCTGCCCGACAACCTCACGCTATGGTACCTGTCGGAAGAATCGGGTTATTCGCACCTGTACACGCTGGCCGGCGGCAAGGCCCGCGCGCTGACCCAGGGCAGTTGGGAAGCCTCGTCGGTGCAATGGTCGGCTGACGGCCGCAGCGCGTACTTCGTCTGCAACCGCAAGCGCCCGGGCGATTACGAAGTGTGTTCCACCCCAGCCGCAGGCGGCGATGTGCGCGAACTCAGCGCGCTCGACGGCATCGAAAGCTTCGTGCTGTCGCCCGACAATTCCAAAGTGCTGCTGCGTTATTCGGCAAGCTACCTGCCGCCGCAACTGGCGGTCGTGCCCAGTGCAGGCGGCGAAGCCGTCAAGCTCACCGACACGCGCACCGCCGAGTTTCGCGCACGCAGTTGGATCGAGCCGCAGATGGTGCAGGTACCGTCCAGCAAGGGCGCCGGATCCATCTGGGCCAAGCTCTACCGCCCTGCGAAATTGCAACCAGGCAAGAAGTATCCGGTGGTGATGTTCGTCCACGGCGCCGGCTACCTGCAGAACGTCAGCGACCGCTACCCGGAGTATTTCCGCGAACAGATGTTCCACAACCTGCTGGTGCAGCAGGGCTACCTAGTGCTCGACATGGACTATCGCGCCTCGGAAGGCTACGGCCGCGCCTGGCGCACGGCGATCTACCGGCAGATGGGCCATCCCGAACTCGATGACTATGTGGACGGCGTGAACTGGATGGTCGCCAACCAGCAGGGCGACGCCAGCAAGGTCGGCATCTACGGCGGCAGCTATGGTGGCTTCATGGCCTTCATGGCCCTGTTCCGCAAGCCGGATTTATTCGTGTCGGGCGCCGCATTGCGCCCGGTGACGGACTGGACCACCTACAACCACGAGTACACGTCCAACATCCTCAACACGCCCGAGATCGACCCCGAGGCTTACAAGAAGTCCTCGCCAATCGAATTCGCTGAAGGCCTGCGCGGCCACCTGCTGATTGCGCACGGCATGATCGATGACAACGTGTTCTTCCAGGATTCGGTGCGACTGACGCAGCGCCTGATCGAGATGAAGAAGGACCATTGGGAACTGGCCGCCTATCCGCTGGAAGGGCACGCCTTCACCCAGCCCGAAAGCTGGTACGACGAATACCGCCGCATCTACCAGCTGTTCGAGCGCACCCTCAAGTAAGGCAGGACCAGCAAAGTAATGTGGGAGCGGCCTCGGCCGCGACTACTTGCCGCCCCTGCGCAACGGCACAAACTCCTCCCGCACAGCCTGGGCCAGCAAATCCGGCGGCAACAAGCCCTGGTCAAGCAGGAAATTATTGAAGGCCAGGCGGTCGAACTTCGTGCCCAGCGCCACTTCCGTTTCCGCGCGCAGTTGCAGGATGCGCGAGTAGCCGTAGAAATAGCTGCCGGCCTGGCCGGGTGCATTGAGCGTGTAGCGATCAAGTTCCTGGCGCGCCATGGCCGGCGACAGCATCACCTCGTCGGTCAGCACCCGGCCTGCATCCTCGCGGCTGATCAGGCCCAGGTTCAACATCGGGTCGAGCATCGCGCGCGCGGCACGCAACAGGCGGAATTGCAACGCGATCATCTGCCCGTCCACGGGTTCGGACGGCACCATCTCGGCCTCTGCGTAAAGCGCCCACCCTTCCACGTTGACGCTGTTGAAGGCATACAACATCCGTGCCTGCGATACGCCACGCTCGATCATCGCGCTGAACTGCAGTTCATGGCCGGGCCGACCTTCATGCGCACTGAGCGTCCATGAAGCGGCGGCATGGTTGAAGTCATCGTAGGCTTCGGCCTTGTCGCCGGCAGTCGGATTGCCGACCGGCAGCACAAACTGGCCCTGTTCACCGGTGTTGCCGATCATCGGCGGCGGCTGCATGTGCGGTGCAGGTTGCGCGGCCGATTCCGCATCTGATGCCAGGCGCATGATCATCGGGCGGTTTGGCAAGTCCACCACGCCTTCCTTGCGAATGGCTGCCTCAAGATCAGTGTTGACACGCTTGTACAGCGCTTCCAACTGGTCGTTGGCAATGGTCTTTTTCTTCAGTGCGCGAATCACGCCGCGGTAGTCGTTCGCCTCGATGCCCTGGGCCCTGGCCACGATCGGCGCCAGCGCCTGCATGGCGTTGCGCGTTTCCATGTAGCCGACCTGCGCACGCTGAACCAGCAATTGCGGGTCGATGTCGATGCCGACCAGTTTCAGGCGCAATGCATATTGTTCGGCGGGCAGCCGGAAGTCAGTACGCGCGACCGGCAGCACGCTGGACTTCACCCAGGCGGCATAGTCGGTGAGCTGCTTGTCCATCGCATCGAGCGCGGGGCCCGCGCCCTGGATCTTCATGTCGGCGAACAGGTCGCGGATGCCCTTGATGTAGGTCGGCACGTCCGTAATGGCCTTCTCTACCCGGGCGCGGACCGGGCCGCGCAGGCCGGGCTTGCCGAGTTTTTCGCTGAAACGCGCCTTGGCTTGCTCGGTCACCGCCACGCTGCCGGGAAACAAGCCAACGTAGCGCGACAGCCGCTCCAGAGCCTTGGCCCGCCGCGCTTCGGGCATCTGCGCCTGCAACAGGCCACGCAGGTTGCCGAAGGCAAAGCGCGGCACGTCCATGAAGGGCAGGTCGTACTTCGCAGCAAGCTCGATGCCGGCGATGTCATTGTCGATCGAGGTGATCAGGATCTGCAGGTCCTGGCGGACGCGCGCGTCCTTTTCGATGCCGAGCCGTGCTTGCAACTTCACCCGCACGCGCTGCATCGCAGCGGTATAGCGTGCGTCGATGTCCGGCCCCAGGTCGATCGCCATCCCGTCGTACTCGACAAGTCCGGCGCTGGATGCCTCCTCGGGCGTGAATGCTGCCTGCGCCCGCAACAACTGTGTGCTGAAGGCATTGCTTACCTGCACCCATTCCGGCGCCTCGGGCGCGGGTTTTGGCGTGACAGCATCTGGGGCGCCCCGCGCCGGCGTGGCGTGGCCGGCAACGGTCACAGCTAGTACGACAGCAAGGATCAGGCGAGACGACATGGGCAGGGCTCCGCTAGAATCAGGATAAGGATCAGGAAAGATAACCGCCGTCCACGGCAAGCACGCTGCCGGTGACGTAGCTGCTGGCCGGGCTGCTCAGATAGAGCACGGCCGGTGCAATTTCATCAGGCTGCGCCACGCGGGCGAGCGGGATCATCTGCATCATCATGTCGAGGATCTTCGGGTTGCCGGTGAGTGCCGACGCAAATTTGGTGTCGGTCAGGCCAGGCAACACCGCGTTGACGCGAATGCCATGTACGGCAAGCTCCTTGGCGAAGCCCTCGGTCATGTTGACGATGCCGGCCTTGGTCATCGAGTACACGCCCTGCCCGGGCGCCGCGCGGCGCGCGTTCACCGAGGCGATGTTGACGATGCAGCCGCCCTTGCCGCGCATGCGCTTCGCCGCCTGCACCGTGGTCCAGAAATAGCCGCGCAGGTTCACTTCCACTGTCTTGTCGAAACTGGCCAGGTCCATGTCGATCATCGGGCCGAAATAGGGATTGGCCGCGGCGTTGTTGACCAGGATATCGACGCTCCTGCCCTCTGCGTCCAGCGCGGCGAAGGCGGCTTCGATGGCCGCGATGTCACCGACATGCATCGCCAGCGCCTGCGCGGAGCCGCCGTCGGCCCGGATGGCCTCAACCACTTTCTCGCAGCTTTCGAGCTTGCGACTGGTACAAACGACATGCGCGCCGTTGGCCGCCAGCAGGCGGGCGATGCTCTCGCCGATGCCGCGCGAGGCACCGCTTACCAGGGCCGTCTTGCCGGTCAGATCAAACAACAAGTTCGTCACAAATTGCTCTCCAGTTGCAGAATTGTCGCTGCCGCTTGCTATGCTCGAAAGCCTAGCACAGCGCGCCTGGAGCCTTGGATGACGCAGCAACGAAGAGTCCTGGTGACGGGCGCGGCCAGCGGCCTGGGACAGGCGCTGGCCCTGCGCTACGCAGCCAGCGGCGCACGCGTGGCCTGCGTGGACTTGAGCGTCGAGCGCAGCGAGGTCACTCGCGCTCGCCTGGCGGGCACGGGGCATCTTGCACTGGCCGCGAATGTCGGCAGCGACGAACAGATGGAACAACTCCAGCAGACCATCGTGCGCGAATGGGGCGGGCTGGACGTGCTGATTAACAACGCCGGCATCGCCTCCGGCGGGCAGATGGTGGAAACCACCATGGCCGAATGGCACCAGGTGCTGGAAATCAACCTGCTCAGCGTCGTGCGCGGCTGCCGCCTGTTCCTGCCGGGCATGCTCGCCCGCGGCAGCGGTCAGGTCATCAATACCGCGAGTTTTGCCGGACTGGCGGCAGCGCCGGGCGCGATGACCTACGGCGTGGCAAAGGCCGGCGTGGTCGCGTTGTCGGAACAGCTGCGTGCCGAAGTCGTGCTGCGCGGCATTAGCGTCAGCGTCATCTGTCCGAGTTTCTTCCGCACCAATTTGTGTGACACCGCCATCGGCAATCCTGCCACCAAGGTGCTCGCGCTGAAATTGATGGATTCCGCGCCCGATACCATCGACAGCGTCGCCGACAAGGTGTTCGCCGATGCCGAAAAAGGGCGCTTCCTGATCCTGCCAACCCGGCACGAACCGATGCGCTGGCGACTCAAACGGTGGTTCCCGGGGTTATATTTCAGGCTGCTACTGAAGATATCGGCCAAGATGATGCGAGCACCGCGATGAAATGGATGGTCTACGGCGCCAATGGCTACACCGGACGGCTGATCGCCGAGGAGGCCGCGCGGCGCGGACTGCGGCCGATACTGGCCGGGCGCAACGCCAGCGCGATCGAACCGTTGGCCAAGAAACTGAAACTGCCGGTGCGCGCCTTCGCGCTCGACAATCCGGCCGCGGTGCGCGCGGGCCTGAAGGACATCGGCCTGGTACTGCATTGCGCGGGGCCTTTTTCCGCCACCAGCGCGCCGATGGTGGCAGCCTGCCTGGATGTGGGCGCGCATTACCTCGACATCACCGGCGAGATCGAGATCTTCGCTGCCTGCCACGCGCTTGACGCGGTGGCGCGCAAGCGCGGCATCGTGCTGATACCCGGCACCGGCTTCGACGTGGTGCCCACTGATTGCCTGGCCGCGCAACTCAAGCGTGAAATGCCCTCGGCGACCTCGCTGGTGCTGGCCTTCGACGCCACCGGCGGGCCGAGCCCGGGCACCGCGCGTACCGGCGTGGAAGGCCTTGGCAAGGGCGGCCGCGCCCGCATCGATGGCAAGATGACAAAGGTGCCGCTGGCCTGGAAGACGCGCAGTTTCGATCGCGATGGCGAGTCGCGTTTCGCGATGACCATTCCCTGGGGCGATGTGTACACGGCCTTTGTCAGCACGGGCATTCCCAATATCGAGGTGTATATGGGCGTCCCGCCCGCCTCGGCCACGCGGCTGCGCCGCATCCGCTGGCTCGGCCGCCTGCTCGGTACCGCGCCGGTACAGGCCTGGCTGAAGTCGCAGGTGACCAAGCGCGTGCGCGGCCCGTCGGAAAAAGGTCGCGCCGCCAGCGATACCCGCGTGTGGGCCGAGGTGCGCGATGCGGCCGGCCAGGAATTGAAGGCCCAGTTGAGCACCCCCAATGGCTATGAACTCACCGTCACTGCATCGTTGGGCATCGTCGAGCGGCTGCTGAGCGGCGTCCGCCCGGCGGGCGGCTACTACACGCCCTCGCAACTGATGGGCGCCGATTACGTACTCGACCTGCCGGGCGTGAAGCGGCTCTAGGCAAGCCGGCGATTTGTCGGTCGGGTCACAACGCCACGACAGCGATATGCTCTGTAATGGCGCGACGTGCCCGTTACCCAGGATGGAATGAAATGACTGATCGCGACGAACTCGTCACCCGGCTTGGCGAGGCCATGGACAACGGCGAGTTCGAGATGTTCTTCCAGCCGGAGTTTGACGCACAGGGCAGGCCCATCGCCGTGGAAAGCCTGATCCGCTGGCGCCATCCCGAGCGCGGCCTGATTCCGCCGGTAGTGTTCCTGGCCATCTGCGAGGACAGTGGCTTGATCCTGCCACTCGGCCGCTGGGTGCTGGGCGAGGCCTGCGCTTACCACTTCCGGCTGGCCGAGGCCGGCTGGCCCGGCGTGACCGTGTCGGTGAACATGTCCACGGCGCAGTTCGAGGACGCCGGCATGGTCGATTACCTGCGCAAGCTGGTGACCGAGTTCAACATTCCCGCCGGCGCCATTGAACTTGAATTGTCCGAAAGCACCGTGATGCACAACCCCGATCGCTCGGTCGAGATCCTGACTGCGGTGCGCCAGTTGGGCGTGGGTATTGCAGTCGGCGAATTCGGTACTGGTTACTCCAGCATGTCCACCTTGCACCGGGTGCCCGCCGACAAGATCAAAATTGACCGCAGTGTCGTGCGCGGCGTGCATGAAGATGGCAACAACGCCGCGATCTGTCGTTCAATCATTTCTCTGGCGCATGGCAAGGGCCTGGTGGTGATCGCCGAGGGCGTAGAGTTGAGTGAAGAGCACGCATGGCTTCGCGCCAATGGCTGCGATGGCGTGCAGGGTTACCTGTTCGCGCGGCCCGCGCCGTTCGAGGACATGCTCAGGGCGCTTGGCTCCTTGCCTGCGTAACAGCACTGGATGGGGCCCAAGTTACAATGGCAAATGGATGTCTCGCACCTGCTCGATGAACTCAATCCCGCCCAACGCGAAGTAGTATCCGCCGCGCCTGGCCACTACCTGGTGCTGGCCGGTGCCGGCTCCGGCAAGACCCGTGTGCTGACACATCGCATCGGCTGGCTCAATGAAGTGGTCGGCGTACCGACGCACGGCATCCTGGCCGTGACCTTCACCAACAAGGCCGCGGCGGAAATGCGCCACCGCGTCGAGTCTATTTTGCAGCACGGCATGCGCGGCATGTGGGTGGGCACCTTCCACGGCCTCGCGCATCGCCTGCTGCGCATGCACTGGCAGGAAGCAGGGCTGCCCGAATCCTTCCAGGTGCTCGATTCCGACGACCAGCTGCGCCTGGTCAAGCGCATCGCCGCTGCGCTCGAACTCGAGGAAGGGCGCTTCCCACCACGGCAGATCGTCTGGTGGATCAACACGCAGAAGGACGAGGGCCGGCGGCCGAAGCACATCCAGGTCCCGGACGGAGATTTCTTCACCAAGACCCTGCTGCGCGTTTACGAGGAATACGAAATACGCTGCCAGCGCGCGGGCCTGGTGGACTTCGCCGAGATACTGCTGCGCGCGCACGAACTGTGGCTCGGGCATCCGGCACTGCTGCACCATTACCAGCAGCGATTCGGCCAGATCCTGGTGGATGAATTCCAGGATACCAACACCATCCAGTACGCTTTCATCCGCGTTCTGGCTGGCGATACCGGGCAGGTGTTCGTGGTCGGTGACGACGACCAGGCCATCTACGGCTGGCGCGGTGCGAAAGTGGAAAACGTGCAGCGCTTCCTGCGCGATTACCCGGGCGCGAAGACCTTCAAGCTCGAACAGAACTATCGTTCGACCGGCAATATCCTGGCCGCGGCCAATGCGGTAATCGCGCACAATCCCGAACGGCTAGGCAAGCAATTGTGGACTGCCGATGGCGACGGCGACCCGATAGATCTTTATTGCGCCTACAACGAAGTGGACGAAGCGCGCTTCGTGGTCGAGCGCATCCGCGCGCATATCGGCCAGGGTGGCTCTGCCGGCGACAATGCCTTGCTGTACCGGAGCAACGCGCAATCGCGCGCCTTCGAAGAACAACTCGGCCAGGCGCAGCTGCCCTATCGTGTTTACGGCGGCCAGCGCTTCTTCGAGCGAATGGAAATCAAGGATGCGATGGCCTACCTGCGGCTGGTCGCCAATCGCGACGACGACGCGGC
>JBBRXD010000081.1:0-8863 GCA_038248775.1 Lysobacterales bacterium
ACCTCTGATTGGGTCTGGGCGGGCGCGTATCGCAAGGCGATCGCTGCAAACGACACGGCTTCCATGACCAAGCTGCGCGAAGACTTCGTGCCCTACATGGTTTCCAAGCTGGACTATTTCGAAATCCAGTCCATCCAGTTGCTGGGCTACAACCTTCCGCAAATCCTGCTGATGCACGCCAACGAGATCAACGCTGACACCTTCGGCCTTCTCGTCGCGGCCATCCGCGCGCGCGGCTACGAATTCATCACCCTGGAAACAGCCATGAAGGACCCGGCCTACCAGCGGCCGGATGCCTACCTCGGCAAATGGGGCCCCAGCTGGATCCATCGCTGGGCAACCGGCGAAGGCCGGCCCAAGGAATTTTATGCGGGAGAGCCCGTCACGCCGGCATGGGTAATGGCTATGGCTGGGGTTGATTCGGAGTAAGGATCATTCGCGGGTCGCCCGGCGATCACGGCACTGGCCCCGGCGACGCGGGGAATTCACTCGGAGTCGTCCGGCTCGAAGAAGCTCCAGCGAACCTCCGGGAAGGCCACCTTCAGCGCCACTTCCGACTCGTTGATACGGGAAATATTGTCGGCGGTCGTGGCCCGCGAATCGACCAGTTCAATCTTCACCGCCACCATGATGTCGTTGCCCATCTGCAGGGTAATCAGGCTCCAGACCTGCTTTACTTCCGGACGCGCGGCGATGAATTGGCGAATCGCCTCGCGCTGCCGCGGCTCCACGCTCTGGCCGATCAGCAAGGCCTTCACTTCGATCGCGACGAACACCGCCACAACGATCAGCAGCACGCCGATGCCCAACGTGCCGATGGCATCGTAGATGGGGTTGCCGGTAACCATGGTCGCAAGTATCGCGACCAAGGCAAACGCCAGGCCCAGCAAGGCGGCGAGGTCTTCACCGAAGATCACCACCAGTTCAGCCTGGCGGCTCTCACGGAACCACTGCCGCAGGCTCTGGTCGCCGCGCGCTTTGTTCACTTCCACCAGGCAGGCGCGCATCGAAATGCTTTCGGCGATGATGCCGAAGGTGAGCACGCCCACCGCAACCCACGGATAGGACAGGGCTTTGGTGGAAGTGAGCTTGTGCCAGCCCTCGTAGAGGGAAAACATGCCACCCACCGAAAACAGCATCACCGCCACCAGGAACGACCAGAAATAAATTTCCCTGCCGTAGCCCAGCGGATAGTCGGGGTTGGCCGGCAGCTTCGCCCGCTTCATGCCCAGCAACAGCAAGCCCTGGTTTCCGCAATCGGCCAGGGAGTGCACGGCTTCGGCCAGCATCGCGCTGGACCCCGTGATGAATGCCGCCACCGCCTTCGCCACGAAAATCGCGAAATTGGCGCCAAGGGCGTAAAAAATGGTCCTTACTGAATCGCCTTTGGCTTCCATGCGCTTTTTCTGAATGAATTTGGCCGCAGTTTAGCATCGGCCAGAGGCGCTTCCGCGGCCTGTTTCGTGGCAGTCTAGCGAGGTGAACGCCACCCGCCGATCTCGTCCCGCGTCCAGCCTCCGGCGCGCCGAAGCCTTCCAGCTATCTGATGGCCGCGAAATGGTCGTCCGCCCGATCCAGGCCGATGACGCCGCGCCCATCGCCGCCTCGTTCCATCTGTTGAACGAGGACGAAGTGCGGCGTCGCTTCCTGCATATCCTCAAGTCCCTGAGCGAAGAACACCTTCGCCAGTTGACCCATCCTCCCGCCGATTCGGAGTTCGTGGTGGTCGCGGCCGAACCCCTGCCACCGGGTGAAGCCCTGGTCGCGGCGGTCGCCCGGCTCGCCCGCGACACCAACAATCCGTCTCGGGCGGAGTTCGGCATCCTGGTCTCGCATTTCGTGATTGGCCTGGGCCTGGGCCGCCTGCTGATGCTGCGGCTCGTCGAATGGTGCCGTGACAACGCGGTTACCGAGCTCTGGGGCGACGTGATGGACGACAACACGCCGATGCTGGAGCTGGCCACCCGCCTGGGCTTCCACCGAACCGCCATCCACGGATCTCCGGGCTTGGTGCGGATCACGCTTGAGCTTGCCCCGACCCGACACTGACGCGGGCGCGACAAGCGGGGCTGGTAAACTGATCGGCTAATGAGCCCGCGACCCCTCTTGCCGATTCCGCCGCTGCCCAAGGCCGGACAACAACGCGCCTACTGGCGCGCGCCATCCAGCGCCAGCGCGCTGGCCCTGGGCTTGGTCGAGGCTGCGCGGGCGCACGATGGGCTGGTGCTCGCTGTCGCCCGCGACACGCACACCGCGCAGTCCCTGGAAAACGACCTGCGCGTGCTGGCCGACGAGCTGCCCATCCTGCATTTTCCTGACTGGGAAACACTGCCCTACGACCTGTTCAGCCCGCATCCGGACATCGTGTCCCAGCGGGTGGCCGCGCTGTATCGCTTGCCCACCGTTCGGCGCGGCGTGCTGGTGGTGCCGGTTTCGTCCCTGATGCAGCGACTGCCGCCACCGGAATGGATCGCCGGCAATGCACTGGACCTGCGCAGGGGCCAGACGCTGGACATGGATGCGGAAAAGCGTCGCCTGGAAGCATCGGGCTACCGAAACGTGCCGCAGGTGCTCGATCCCGGCGACTTCGCCGTGCGTGGCGCACTGCTCGACCTGTTTCCGATGGGTTCGGAAGTGCCCTATCGAATCGAGTTGTTCGATGACGTGATCGATACGCTGCGCAGCTTTGATCCCGATACCCAGCGTTCCGATCATCCGGTCGATTCAGTCAAGCTGCTGCCAGCACGCGAATTTCCGCTCGACCTCGCCAGCACCCGGCGCGTGCGCGAAAAGCTGAGCGAACGCTTCGACTTCGATCCACGTCGTTGCCCGCTGTACCAGGACCTGAAGGAAGGCGGCACGCCCGCCGGCATCGAGTACTACCTGCCCTTGTTCTTCGAGCGCACCGCATCGCTGTTCGAACACCTGGGCAGCGACACGCTGGTGGTCGTGGGCGAAGGCGTGTCGGACGCCGCGACCGCGTTCTGGGCGCAGACCCGCGACCGCTGGGAACAACGTCGTCACGACGTCGAACGGCCCATCCTGCCGCCGGAAGAGATCTTCCTGGCGCCCGAAATCCTGCGCGCCGGGTTGAATCGCGCCGAGCGCATCGAAGTGTGTGGCGCGGACCATCCCCAGCACGCCCAATCGCAGGCGATGGCGGAACAGAAAGTGCCGTCCCTGCCATGGATCAGCAAGGGCGAGGCATCGGGCGCGGCGCTCAAGTCCTTCCTGTCGAACTATCCGGGCCGCGTGCTGGTTGCAGCAGACTCCGCGGGCCGTCGCGAGGCCCTGATCGAATTGTTCGATTCCGCCGACATGAAGCCGGTGACGATCGGTAACTGGGCGTCTTTCCTCGGCTCCGACCATCGGTTCGGCATTGCCGTGGCGCCCCTGGAAGATGGTTTCGCAATCACCGAGCCGGCGATCACGGTACTGACCGAGCGACAGTTGTTCCCCGAGCGCGCCGACCAGAGTCGTCGCCGCAAGAAGGCCGCACTGCGCGATCCGGACGCGATCCTGCGTGACCTGAGCGAGATCACGATCGGCTCGCCGATCGTGCACGAAGACCATGGCGTCGGTCGCTACCAGGGCCTGGTGTCGCTCGATACCGGCGGCGTGGCTGGCGAATTCCTGTGCATCGAATACGCCAAGGGCGACAAGCTGTACGTGCCCGTGGCGCAACTGCAACTGGTGTCGCGTTATTCGGGCACGTCGGCAGAATTCGCACCCCTGCACTCGCTCGGCGGTGACGCCTGGGAAAAAGCCAAGCGCAAGGCGGCTGAAAAGGTACGCGACGTCGCTGCCGAACTGCTCGATATCCAGGCGCGAAGGCATGCCCGCCGCGGTCAGTCGCTGGTCGTGGACCGATCGATGTACGAGCCTTTCGCCGCGACCTTCCCGTTCGAGGAAACACCCGACCAGGCGGCCAGCATCGAAGCCGTCATCACCGACATGGCCAAGCCCACGCCGATGGATCGCGTGGTCTGTGGCGACGTCGGTTTCGGCAAGACCGAAGTCGCGGTGCGCGCCGCATTCGTCGCCGCGACGTCCGGCAAGCAGGTCGCCATCCTGGTGCCGACCACGCTGCTGGCCGAGCAGCACTACCGCAATTTCCGCGACCGCTACGCCGATTGGCCGATCCGAGTGGAGGTGCTGTCGCGCTTCAAGTCGGCGAAAGAAATCAAGGCCGCGCTCATACTGCTTGAAGAGGGCAAGATCGACGTCATCGTCGGCACGCACCGATTGCTGCAGGGCGACGTCAAGTTCAAGGATCTGGGCCTGGTGATAGTGGACGAAGAACAGCGCTTTGGCGTTCGTCAGAAGGAAGCGCTGAAAGCCTTGCGTGCCGAAGTGCACCTGCTCACCCTGACGGCCACGCCGATTCCACGCACGCTGAACATGGCCATGGCCGGGCTGCGCGAGCTTTCCATCATCGGTACGCCGCCGGCGCACCGGCTGGCGGTCAAGACCTTCATCACTGCCTGGGACAATGCCCTGCTGCGCGAGGCTTTCCAACGCGAGCTTGCGCGCGGCGGCCAGGTCTATTTCCTGCACAACGAAGTGGACACCATCGAGAAGATGGCACGAGAGCTGGGCGAACTTATTCCCGAAGCGCGTATCCGCATCGCCCACGGGCAAATGCCCGAACGCGAACTCGAACAGACCATGCTCGACTTCCACCGCCAGCGCTTCAACGTGCTGGTCTGCACCACGATAATCGAGTCAGGCATCGATATTCCCAGCGCCAATACCATCATCGTCAACCGGGCTGACCGTTTTGGCCTCTCGCAGTTGCACCAGCTGCGCGGTCGCGTCGGCCGCTCGCACCACCGCGCCTATGCCTACCTGGTGGTGCCCAACAAGAAAGCGATGACCGGCGATGCCGAAAAGCGACTGCAGGCGTTGGCCTCCCTGGAGGAACTGGGCGCCGGGTTTACGCTTGCCACGCACGACATGGAAATCCGCGGCGCCGGTGAGTTGCTCGGCGAGGAACAGTCCGGGCAAATTGCCGAGATCGGTTTCTCGCTATACACAGAGTTGCTGGAACGTGCAGTCAAGTCCATTCGCTCCGGCAAGATTCCCGACCTTGATCCGAGCATCCGCCACGGTGCAGAAGTCGAACTGCATATCCCGGCGCTGATAACCGAAGACTACCTGCCCGACGTGCACGCGCGGCTGACGCTGTACAAGCGCATTGCCTCGGCGCGCGACGAGGATGCGTTGAAGGAATTGCAGGTCGAGATGGTGGACCGCTTCGGCATCCTGCCCGAGCAGACCAAGCAGTTGTTCGCCGTCACCGAACTCAAGCTAGAGGCCACGCGCCTGGGCCTGCGCAAACTGGAACTGGGTCCGATGGGCGGCCGCGTGCATTTTTTGGCGCAGCCCAATGTCGATCCAATGTCCATCATCCGCCTGATCCAGTCGCAGCCGCGCATTTACGCGATGGACGGCCCGGAAAAGATGCGCGTCAAGCTTGAGCTGCCGGATGCCGCGTCGCGTGTGCGAACGGCGCGCGGCCTGATGACGCTGCTAAAGACCGGCTGATTTCAAGCGTCAGTTTCGGATCTCGAACTGGTCAGCATCAAGCTGCGCCGGAAACCTTGCCCGGTGCGCCGCCAGTGCGGCGGCCGAATAGGTCACCGTCACCACCTGCGACTGCGAACCACATTCGATAATGGGCGCGCCGAGCTCATCGAGCGCCACGCTCTCGCCGCTATAGCTGATCTGGTTGCCATCCACGCCGACGCGATTCACCGCAGCCACATAGCACAGGTTTTCGATGGCACGGGCGCGCAGCAGCGTGGACCAGGCGTAGGCGCGTGCGCTGGGCCAGTTGGCCACGAACACCAGCAGGTCGTAATCAAAACGGTCCGCGGCCTCCACGCCAAACCGGTTGCGGATGAATACCGGGAAGCGCAGGTCGTAACACACTAGCGGACAGACCCGCCAACCCTTCAGCTCCACCGTCATGCGCTCGCGCCCGGCAGCATAGCGCTCATGCTCCTTCGCCATGCGAAAAAGATGCCGCTTGTCGTAATGCTTCAGCTCGCCGTCCGGCGTCGCCCACAAGAGGCGGTTGTAGACGCCTTCGCCGTCGCGAACCTGCACGCTGCCGGTCACCACGGCACCCAGCGATGCAGCCTGGCCGAGCATCCATGCCACGGTCGGACCATCCATGCCCTCGGCACGGGCCAGCGCCTCATTGCTGAAGCCCGAGGTGAACGTTTCCGGCAACACCACCAGGTCGGTCAAGCCCTGCAGCGGCGCCATCATTTCCGCGTACATCGCGCGGTTGGCTTGCGGATCCAACCAGACGGTATCGCCCTGCACCAGGCTGACGCGCAAGTCCGAAGCACAAGGATGTGCGAGTGTCGCGGGAGGCAGGATGCCGGAAGCGACCATCACACTTTCTCCAGCCGCGCGATCGCGGCATCGAGTGTTTCGGGATTCTTGGCGAAACACAGGCGCACCAGTCGCTGGCCTGCGGGTGGCGTTTCGTAGAAAGGCGATAGCGGAATCGCGGTCACGCCCTTCTCGATGGTCAGCCAACGGCAGAAGGCAGCATCGCCCAGGTCGCTGATGGACGAATAGTCCACCAACTGGAAGTAGCCGCCAGGCACCGGCAAGGGCCGCAGTCGAGTCCCTTGCAACTGCCGGGCAAATTGGTCGCGCTTGGCCTGGTAGAAGGCACCGAGCTCGCGATGGTGTTCCGGGTGTTTTTCGATCATGGCGGCAAACGCCCACTGCGCCGGGGCGAAGGTGCAGAAGGTGTTGTACTGGTGCACCTTGCGGAATTCGGCCGTCAAAGCCGCCGGGGCAATGCAGTAACCGACCTTCCAGCCGGTGCAGTGGTAGGTCTTGCCGAAGCTGGAGATGACGAAGCTGCGCGCCGCCAGTTCCGGATAGCGCAACACGCTCTCGTGCACGCGGCCGTCGAACACGATGTGTTCGTACACCTCGTCGGACAAGACAAGAATCCCGGTGTTGCGAACGATGTCGGCCAGCTCGGCCATGTCGGCGGCATCAAGCATCGCGCCCGAGGGATTGTGCGGCGTGTTGATGAACAACAATCGCGTGCGCGGGCTGACAGCGTCGCGCACCTTCTGCCAGTCCACGGAAAAATCCACCGGGTCCAGCGACACATGCACCGCCCGTCCACCGGCCAGGTCGATCGCCGGTTCGTAACAGTCGTAACAGGGATCGAGCACGATCACTTCGTCGCCAGGACGCACCACTGCCAGCACGGCGTCGAAAATCGCCTCGCTGGCGCCGCTGGCCACGGTGATTTCGGCGTCCGCATCGACCCGGCAGCCATAGCAGTCCAGGGTCTTGGCCGCGATCGCCTGGCGCAGCGCGGGAATGCCACTCATGGGCGCGTATTGGTTCTTGCCCTCGCGCATGGCCTGGCTCAATGCATCGGCCAGCAGCTGCGGCACCGCGAAGTCGGGGAAACCCTGGCCCAGGTTGACCGCGCCGTGCTCCATCGCCAACTGCGACATGACGGTGAAGATGGTGGTACCGACCTTGGGAAGCTTGGTTTCGATCTGCATTGAAGGATTCTGCTGCGGGCTTGACCTCGATTATGCGGACTGGCGACCCGACTTGGTAAACTTCGACCCGGCATGAACCCATCCCCCGCCCACGCCCCACCCTTGCTGGAATGCCGGGGCCTGAGTTTCTCGCGCAACGAGGAACGCATCTTCGGCCCGCTGGATTTCAGGCTCGATACCGGCGAGGCGTTGCTGGTGCTCGGCGGCAACGGGGCTGGGAAAAGCACGTTGTTGCGAGTACTTGCCGGCTTGCTCGCCGCGGGCGAGGGCGAGGTCCATGTGGGTGGCCGTATCGTGGATCAGGGCCACCTGGCCCGCGGCTGTACCTTCCTGGGCCACCTGCTTGGCCACAAGGGCGAACTGAGCACACTGGAGAACCTGCGCTTCACGGCTGCGCTGCAAGCCTCAGGCCTGCGTCCCGAGCAAGCCCTGGCCGAGGTCGGGCTGGCTGGCTTCGAGGACAACCTGGCGCGTCGGCTGTCGGCTGGCCAGAACAAGCGACTGGCGCTGGCCCGGCTGCGCCTGTCGCCGGCACCCCTGTGGCTGCTTGACGAGCCTTACGCCAATCTCGACCTGGACGGTATCGCGCTGGTCAATCGCCTGATCGCCGGCCACCTCGCCCAGGGTGGCGCCGCGCTGCTGACCACCCATGGCGCGTATGCCGCCCCACCCGTGCCGATCCGCACCCTGGACCTGGCCGCATGAGCGCGCTCGCCCCCACGCCCAGCCTGATGGCCTGCGCTCGTGCCCAGCTCGAGCGCGACCTGCGCCTGGTCTGGCGACGCCGTGGCGACGCAATGCAGCCAATATTGTTTGCGTTGATGGTGATCTCGCTGTTTCCGCTGGCCCTCGGTAGCGAGTCGTCGATGCTGGCGCGCATCGCGCCCGGCGTGCTTTGGGTGGCGGTGCTGCTGGCCGGGCTGCTCACGCTCGATTCCCTGTTCCGCAGCGACCTGGAAGACGGCAGCCTCGAACAATTGCTGCTCAGCCCCGTGCCGCTGGCCTGGCTCATTGCCATGCGCATAGCCGTGCACTGGACGGTGACGTCCCTGCCCTTGTTGGTGCTGACGCCGTTTTTCGCCGAGTTGCTGCAACTGCCGCGCGACCTGCTGGCGCCGATGCTGTTGTCGCTGGCGCTGGGCACGCCACTACTCAGCCTTATCGGCGCCGTTGTCGCCGCGTTGACGGTCGGAATACGCCGCTCTGGTATGCTTTTGGCAGTGTTGGCGCTGCCGCTTTTCCTGCCCGTGCTGGTGTTCGGCGCGGGCGCCGTGGTGGCTGCCGCGCAAGGGCTGCCATGGATGGGTGCC